>CAIVYV010000365.1 GCA_903910215.1 uncultured Pseudomonadota bacterium | reverse complement strand
TTTGAGCTTCAGCGTGCCTGCGTCGAGCTTGCCTAACCAGCCGAGCTTTTCGCCATCTTGTGCTACATCGAGTCGCGACACGAAATTCTCGTAACCGGAGAACATCACCATCACGATGAGGCTCCCGACCAGAACGATATCGATTAAGGTCAGTACGATCAGCACCAGCTGATCTTCGGGCATCGAACCGACCTCCAAGATAACGTGCAGCGCCTCCTGGAAGAATTTGACCCCGAGCGCAATCAGCGCAAGCGATAGGCCAAGATAGAGCGGCGCTAGCAACCAGCGGCACGCAAAAATGAGTTTTTCAAGACTCTTTTCGATCATGAATGCTTCCTCGAGCCAAAGGGCGACATGCGGCTCAGCGTGTCATCCCGGAAGATGTAATGGTGGACTAAACCGGCAATCGTATGGATCGCAATGAGCCCATAGCCGATTTTCGAGCCGGTTTCGTGTATTTCTTCGATGGTCTCAGCCAAGGTTTCGCTGGGAGCGACCAACGGCGGCAACTCGACTCCAAAAAAAGGAATCGTCGCACCTTCAGCGCTTAGTAGTAACCAACCACCGAGCGGCATGCCAATCATCAAGAGATAAAGAGCAGCATGGACCGCATGTGACAAACCCGTTTGCCAAGCGGGTGGTGCTGGTGAAACCGGAGGTGCTTTGAGGATCGCGCGAAGCCCTAGCCGTACGATGACCAAGGCGAAAACTGACAATCCCAGCATGTAGTGCCAAGTCTTCATCAATTCTCGCGGCTCGCTGCCACGCGGGTAGATGTCCCGGAATTCCATCAAGCAGTAAACGGCTGCCAACAGCACCAGCATTAGCCAGTGCAGGGTGATGGACGCGCCGTGATAACGAGATGACGAACTCATGCTGCCATTCTAGCCCGGCCTTATAGCTTCAGGTGCGCGTGAGAGCGCGCTGCCTCGGAAGATGCGTACCGGTGGCGCGCCAGAATCCAAGGACTTCTCTTCTACGAACTCCAGCCCGAGCTTTTCCAAAACTCGGATCGACCTCGTATTGTGTGGCAGTGTGATGCCGTAGACCGAGGTGATCTCGAGTTTTTCCCGTCCTCGTTCGAGAACGGCGGCAGCGCCCTCGGTGGTGTAGCCGGCTCCCCAGTACGATGGCGTCACGGCGAAGCCTATATCCGGCCCTGGCAAAGACGGGCGCCGAACTAGCCCGCACATACCGATGCCGACCGGCGCCGCGCCGGCTCGTTTGAGCCCCATCCAAAGCAGGCCATGCCCATGGTCGGCATAGCTTGTCATCGGTCCTTCTCGAAGATAGCGACGCGCGTCGTCCATCGTTCTGACCCCTCGATCACCGATGAATTCGTGGAAGGACGGTTCGTTGAGCAGCTCGAGCACCATGGGGGCGTCCGTCTCGACAAACTCGCGCAGTATGAGGCGGGGTGTTTCGATATCCCAGTTCATGCCAGGCATCTTAAGATGTTGTCATGCCCAATCAATCCACTGCTGAGTCCATCCGTCGCCCCGTTCGTCATCTCATCGTCATTCTGGGTGATCAGCTCGATCGACATTCCCCGGCATTCGATGGGTTTGATAGTGAGCGGGATATCGTGTGGATGGCGGAAGTGATCGAAGAGTCGATCAAGGTGCCGGTGAGTTTACCGCGGATCGCTATTTTCCTTGCGTGCATGCGGCACTTTCGGGATGCGTTGCGTAGAGAGAAAATCCACGTCGATTATCGTGAGATTTCTCTCGGTGAGTCATCGCTAGCCGACGCTTTGAAGAGCGCGCTGCAATGTCATCAACCCGCCAAGGTCGTGATGGTCGAGCCTGGTGAGTGGTCGGTACGCGAGAGCCTGCGAGCAGCCGTAGCGCAACATAGCGTCCTGTTGGATGAGCGCGCTGACGAGCACTTTCTTTGCTCCCACCGCGAATTTGCAGACCATGCGCACGGCCGAAAACAGCTTCGGATGGAGTTTTTTTATCGCGAGATGCGACGAAAGCACCAGGTCTTGTTAGATGGCGACGGCAAGCCTGAGGGTGGAGACTGGAACTACGATGCCGAAAATCGTGGCAGCTTCGGCAAGACGGGACCGGTCGATGTTCCCGCGCCCGTACGCTTCGCTCCTGACTCGTTGACCGTGCAAGTGATCGACGAGGTACGCCGACTGTTCCCTCAACATGTTGGCAAGCTTGATCGTTTCGACTGGCCCGTCACGCGCGATCAAGCGTTGATCGCTTTGCAGGATTTCATCGATCATCGGCTTAGCCATTTCGGCGAGTATCAGGATGCGATGTGGACGCGAGAGCCGTGGCTTTATCACTCGCGCATCTCAGCAGCTCTCAATTTGAAATTGCTCAATCCGCTCGAGGTAATCAGGGCAGCCGAGTTGGCTTATCGATCGGGCAGGGCGCCGCTTGCGGCAACCGAAGGGTTCATTCGTCAGATTTTGGGTTGGCGTGAGTATGTTCGCGGTGTGTATTGGCATCTCATGCCAGGCTACCTTGAGCGCAACACAATGCGAGCCAGCGAGCCGTTACCCTCTTTCTTCTGGACGGCTAGAACCGATATGCAGTGCCTCTCCGATTCGATCGGACAGACACTCGATTTGGGGTACGCCCATCATATTCAGCGCTTGATGGTGACTGGGCTCTTTTGCTTGCTGCTCGGCGTCGATCCAAAAGAAGTCCACGCCTGGTACCTCTCGGTTTATGTCGACGCTGTCGAATGGGTCGAGTTACCCAACACGCTCGGTATGTCTCAATATGCCGATGGTGGTGTCATGGCCTCGAAGCCTTACATTGCGTCCGGTCGTTACATCGATAAGATGAGCAATTACTGCCGTCAATGTCGCTATAAGCCCGCCGAGGCTACAGGCAAAACGGCGTGTCCTTTCACAACGCTCTACTGGGATTTTCTAATCCGGCACGAACAAGATTTGTCGGGCAACCCGCGAATGGTGATGCAAGTGCGTAACCTCGCGCGGCTCACCGAGGCGCGCCGAGCCGAAGTTATCGCGGCCGCACGCGATTTGCGTCAGTCGCTGCGTCCTCAAGGCAATGGTAGTAACCTAGCGCCATGACGTCGGCTACTCACAATCTCTCGCAGCGATTCCCGCGAAAGCGCGCCTTCATAACTGGCGCTGCCAGCGGACTCGGTCTTGCGTGCGCAGAAACGCTGGCCCGCGAGGGCTGGCAACTTTTTTTGACAGATGCCGATAGCGTACGGCTCGAACTAGTCACCCAGAGTTTTGCGCGCGATGGCGCAAAAGTGGCGTCATATGTTTGTGATGTACGAGATGCAGACGCCATTGACGCAGTCGTCGGTACTGCCTGCGAGAGTGCTGGCGGAATCGATCTTGCCATTCATTGTGCCGGCGTTGCCGCCGCCGGCCCGTTTCATTCAACGACGACTGATGACTGGCGCTGGGTGCTCGACATCAATTTGCTTGGGGTCGTCAATTCTAGTCGAGCCGTCATTCAGAGAATGGCACGCGGTCAGGGTGGCATCATCATCAACATCGCGAGTGCAGCTAGTTTTTGTACCGGCACTCAGATGTCGATCTACAATACTTCCAAGGCGGCAGTGGTCGCGCTCAGTGAATCTTTGATGCAGGAGTATGCCGACTACGGCGTGCACGTCGTCGCGGCGATGCCAGGGTTTTTTCAAACACGGCTGATGGAATCTGCGCGCGGTCCGGAGCGAACTCTGCAGGCGGCGCGGCGTTTGATCGACACTTCGAACTTGCCGGCTGAGCAAGTGGCCGAAGAAATGCTTTGGGCTGCTGCACGCGGATCCACCCATTTCGTTTATCCGAGTCGGTATCAATGGCTGTGGCGTCTGAAGCGTGCGACGCCGCAGCTTTTCCAGAAATTGTTGCCTCGTCTTCTCAAACGGAGAGCATGATGTTGTCGCCTTTTCATCTCGCCATACCGGTACATGACATCGAAGCCGCACGAAATTTTTACGGCGGTTTGTTTGGCTGCGCTGAAGGCAGATCGGATGTCGAGTGGGTAGATTTCGATTTTTTCGGTCATCAATTAGTTGCACATCGCGATCCTGCCAAGCAGGCGTTTTCGAAAGCCTCGCACACCAACAAAGTGGATGGCAAAGACGTTCCAGTACCGCATTTCGGCGTAGTTTTGGCGTGGGATCAATGGCATGCGCTTTCGATGCGCCTCAGTAAAGCGGGGGTCGAATTCGTGATCGAGCCTGGCATCCGCTTTGCGGGCGAGGTGGGAGAGCAGGCGACCTTCTTCTTGTATGACCCGTCGGGAAACGCGCTCGAATTCAAGGCTTTCAAGGATCCGTCACGACTGTTTGCCAAGTGAGCGAACTAGTCATTCGTGATCACCGAGTCCGCGTCAAGGATGGATTGACGCTACACTGCCGGGATTACTTGAGTGACTCATCGCGTCTGCCGGTGCTCTGTCTACCGGGGCTTACCCGAAACGGGCGTGATTTTCACGAACTGGCGTCGCACCTGTCAGTTGAGCGTCGAGTGCTGGCGCTGGATTTTCGAGGACGAGGGCAATCCGACCACGATTCCAACTGGCATCGTTACCGTCTTGATGTGTACGTCGAGGACGTCATCGCAGCGCTTGATGCATTGCAGGTGTCGCGCGTCATTATCATCGGCACGTCGCTCGGTGGTCTCGTCGGCATGTTTTTCGGCGCGCAGTGTCCCGAGAGATTGGCCGGACTCGTCCTGAATGACATCGGTCCGGAGCTAGACGCGCGAGGTATGAATCGTATCGCAAGCTCGGTGGGGAAGTCGGGACCCGTCGATAAATGGGAACAGGCTGAAGCTGCGGTAAAGGAAGCACATGCTGCCGTCATGCCGGATTTTACGGCGGCAGATTGGGCTATCTTTGCAAGACAGGTTTATCGAGAGCGCGATGATGGGCTGATCGCTCGTGATATGGATCCGCAGATCGGCATGGCTCTAAGAGACGCATCGATGCCGACGCCGGACCTCTGGCACGCGTTCCAGTCGTTGCGGCAGATCCCGATATTGACACTTCGTGGAGAGCTGTCGGATCTGCTGACGCAGACGACGGTCTCGCGTATGCAGCAGTGGTATCCGTCGATGAGTGCCGTTCTCGTGCCCAACCGCGGTCATGCACCGACGCTCAATGAGCCCACGAGTCGTGCGGCGATAGACCGCTTTTTGGAGAAGCTGCCGTGACGGATTCCATGGTGACGATGCTGACCATGACTCTCTACATGGGAGTCTGTCTCGTGCTCGGCGGTATCGCATGGCGCCGCACACGAAGTCTCGACGATTTCATTCTCGGCGGTCGTAGTCTCGGCAGCTGGGTAACAGCTCTGAGCGCGCAGGCTACCGATATGAGTGGCTGGTTGTTGATGGGCTTGCCTGGACTCGCCTATGCCTCGGGATTCGATTCGATTTGGTTGCTGCTCGGGCTGTTGGTCGGAACCTGGCTGAATTGGCGCTTCATCGCAGCACCGTTGCGCGATGCGACAGAACGCTTTGGTAACGCGCTGACGTTGCCTGACTATCTCGAGTATCGATTCGACGATCGCACTCATAGTTTGCGCGCGCTATCGGCAATCGTGATTTTGCTGTTCTTCATCTTCTATACCAGCTCTGGGTTTGTCGCCGCAGGCAGACTGTTCGAAGCGCTTTTCGGTATTCCTTACATCGAGGCCATGTTGTGGGGCACGGCGGCGATGCTGGCTTACACCTTTCTCGGTGGTTTTCTTGCTGTCAGTTGGTCCGACGTATTGCAGGGTACGTTGATGTTTTTCACTCTGGTTCTCGTCGCGATCTTGGGTGTCGCTATGGCAGGTGGTGTCGAGGCCACGTTCACTCGACTCGAGGCTCTTGATGCGCAACTGTTGGATCCCTTTGTGGCCGACGACGGTATGACGCTCGGATGGGTCGGCATCGCCTCGCTGCTGGCGTGGGGACTCGGTTATTTTGGACAGCCCCATATCCTTGCGCGCTTTATGGCTGCTCGTTCGGCTGAGCACATTACCGTAGCGAGACGCGTGGCCATGGGCTGGGTCGTGACCGTCCTCGTTGCGGCAGTGGTCGTAGGTCTCAGCGCACGCCTTGTATTGCCAATTGAATTGAGCGGCCCAGACACGGAGAAGGCTTTTATCGTGATGTCGACGACGTTTCTGCCACCGATTTTCGCTGGGATCTGCCTTGCCGGCGTGATGGCCGCCATCATGAGCACGGCGTCGGCGCAGCTGCTCGTAGCATCGTCGGCTCTGGCCAATGATCTCTACCGCAGCTTGTGGCGTCGTGACGCTTCGCGGACGGAGTTACTTTGGGTCGGGCGTATCGCCGTCTTGTTGATTGCATCTCTAGCTATGTGGTTCGCTCGAAATCCGGAAAACACGGTTTTATCTCTGGTTGCCTGGGCTTGGGCCGGCTTCGGAGCCGCGTTCGGACC
>CAIVYV010000364.1 GCA_903910215.1 uncultured Pseudomonadota bacterium | reverse complement strand
GTTTCGCCGACTCTCGGTACGCGCACACTCCCGATTGAGCCTCCGACATGGGAGGCATATCGAAGGATAGATGGAGTGAACATGAAGACCTTGAACAGCATCCCGGCCCTTGTTGCAGCCACTCTCGCTCTGACGACCGGCGTGGCTCAGGCAGCAAGTGGTGATTGGCTCATCCGGGCAGGCGTACATAACGTCGACCCGAAGTCCAACAATCATCCGGTCGTAAAAGCCGACGATGCCCCGAGCTTGACGATCAGCGGTAGTTACTTTCTCACCGACAATGTGGCGGTCGAAGTGCTCGGCGCCTATCCGTTCACACACGATGTCTTGCTGAAATCGGATGGCTCGAAGGCTGGCGAAATCACTCAATTACCGCCGACGTTAAGCCTGCAGTACCACTTTGCACCGGACGCAAAAGTTCGTCCTTATGTCGGCGCAGGCCTCAACTACACTTTCTTCTACGATGAAAAAACGACGGGCGCCTTGACCGGCACCAAGCTCTCGCTCGATAACTCCTTCGGCCTCACGGCCGAGGTGGGCATGGATATCGCGCTGAATGACGACTGGGCAGTGAACCTCAATGCTCGCTGGTTCGATATCGACAGCGACGCGAGGCTCGACGGCGCCGACCTCGGCACCGTCGAAGTGGACCCACTCGTTTACGGCATCATGCTCACGCGCAAATTGCGCCTCTGATCCGATCCGCGGGTCTGATCGGCAAACATCAGTCGGTCGCTCCGGCGCACAAGTATCAGTGCCCGGAGTGCCCTCGCGGCTTTCTGACATTCACGGTTGCGTCGACCGGTTGTTTCAGCGGCATGCTCGTCCCACCCGCGCCGGCTTCACGCGAGGCTGACGGGGCGTTACCCGTGAACTCGTAAGCAACAGTTCCCGGCGGGTGACGATACCAACCTGGGTCGGAGTAGTCGTTACGCTTCTGACCACGTCGAACTTTGACCACGCTGAACATGCCACCCATGCCAACCGCGCCGAACGGACCCTCGCCCATCATCATCGGCAGAGTGTTTTTCGGCATCGGCATGCGCATGGTCGACATCTCGTCCATGCCGCGCTCACCCATTGCCATGTACCCCGGCACGAGATCATTGATCTTCGTAGCAAGGTCATCCTGCTTCACACCAATCATCGTAGGCACGTCGTGGCCCATGGCGTTCATCGTGTGATGACTCTTGTGACAATGGAAGGCCCAGTCACCCTCCTCATCGGCCAAAAACTCGATCTGCCGCATTTGACCAACGGCAATATCCTGGGTGACTTCGTACTGACGCGTTGATATCGGCGTTGGCCCACCATCGGTTCCGGTCACCAAAAACTCATGTCCGTGCAGATGAATCGGATGGTTCGTCATCGTGAGATTGCCGATGCGAATACGAACTCGATCGTTGTGGCGAACAACCAGAGGATCGATACCCGGAAATACCCGACTGTTCCATGACCAGATATTGAAATCGAGCATGGTCATGATCTTCGGCGTGGCACTGCCAGGGTCAATATCGAAAGAGTTCAACAGGAAGCAAAAATCTCTATCGACCTCGGCGATGAGCGGATGTTGATCTTTCGGATGGGTGACCCAAAAACCCATCATGCCCATCGCCATCTGCACCATCTCGTCGGCATGAGGGTGATACATGAAGGTGCCAGGGCGCCTCGCGACGAATTCATAGACAAACGTTTTGCCGGGCGGAATGCCGGGCTGCGACAACCCGACGACTCCATCCATTCCCGGCGGCAAGCGCTGTCCGTGCCAATGCACCGATGTAATCTCCGGCAACTTGTTGGTGACGAAGATACGGACGCGATCCCCCTCGACGACCTCGATGGTCGGACCCGGACTCTGACCGTTGTACCCCCAAAGATTACCTTTGAAGCCCGGCGCGAATTCACGCTGCACGGGCTCGGCGACCAGATGGAATTCTTTGACGCCACGATTCATTCGCCAAGGTAGCGTCCAGCCGTTGAGCGTGACGACGGGCCGGTAAGGACGACCCGACGTCGGCATCAGCGGTGGCCGCGTGCTCGGCGAAGTTTCGATCACCGGCTCCGGCAAGGCAGCGAGTGCCGCTTTGGCGACGGTCGCTGCAGCGACCGCACCGCCCGTCAGACTCGCCAACTCGAAAAACCGTCGTCTAGAAGTCATCGCTCTACTCCGGGTCGACCGAGCAAAGAGGCCTGTAAATCCGCCTCGGCAAGCCAGAAACGCTCACTCGATTCGATGGCTGCGATCACCGTGTCGACCTGCTCGCGCGCATCGGATAACAACTCGAACACCCCGATCAACATGCCGTTGTAGCGCAGCAGCGTCTCCTCGGACATCGCTTTTCTTAGCGGCACCAGAACATCCCGGTGGTGAACAGCATCTTCGTAGGTACTGCGATACGCGGCGTAACCGACTCGCAAATCGGATGACGCCACCAACGCCGTCTGCTCCAACTCTGCAGCGGCGGCACGCAACTGCGCGCGGGCCGCTCCACGCTGTAGATCACCTACATCAAATACCGGCAAGGAAAGTTCGACCTCGAAACCGCGGGTCTCCTGCTCACGCAACGACAAGGACGCCTCGGTGAGACTCGTGACGTTCGTCAATCCGTAAGCTGCAGCAGCTGAACGCCAATTGGCATTCGCCAGACGCAGATCAATCCGCGTAGCCGTGATCGTGCTCGACACATCCGGCGCGGATATTGGGGCTGTCGGCAAGTCCGGCAGTCGCGCCGGCAGAGTCAGCAGACGAGCTTGATCGCCGTCGAGACCGAGCAAACGCACCAAAGATTCCCGCGATTCCAGCTCGTGCTGCCGCGCCAAGGTCAAACGCGAACGCGCATCGGCTTGGTAGCTTTGCTGACGGGCGCGCTCGAGAATGTTGAAGTTACCCGCGGCTTCCATCCGCACGGCGAGCTCGGCACTGGCCTCGGCACTCGCAAGCACACGCTCTGCGTAACGACGTTTCTCACCCGCCGCTACGGCCTCCACCCAGCCGCGACGAACGGTGGTCAAGCGGTTAACGATGTCGGCCGCGAGCCGGGCCCGCCCCGCTTCGACATCGGCTGCCGCAATGCGTCGGCGTTGCGGTAACGTCAACACATCGAGTACCCCGAAAGAGAGCCACCGCTCGATATCGAGACCCTCGGTGGATCTCAGACGCTCGTAAGAAAAGCTCGGATTCGCAAGACGCCCGGTCATGGCAGCCGAGTTGAGTTCGCTCTCGTGCAACGCGAGCAACCGACGCATTTCAGGACTCTGCGCAAGCGCGATTCGCAGCGCACCCTCGCGACTGAGTGGCGTTTTCAGCAACTCGACGATATCGACCGTCTCATCCGTAGGCGCAGCGGCCACAGTCATCGCCTGAGCTCGCTCGGCGGGCCAGTCGATGGTCGTGCAACCAGTCAGCATTGCGGCTGGCGACAAAACCAAGACGTATCGCAAGAAGTTCATGGGTTTCAGCATATCAAGCACGGGGTCTCGAAATCGCGTGGGTCGCCACCGCCACCAGCACGGCCAAGCCGAAGCTGGCTGCAAGGCCTATCTTTGGCAAAGTTAGTGTCAACGTAACGCAGAAAGCTCCGACAGACCACATTCCACGCGTCATTCCCCTCAGAAAGTGGATCGCTGCGGCCGGACCGGAGCGCGAGTGGTTGAACGCGGCTACCACAAGACCGATCGACGGAAAGAGCGACGCGAAGCCGCCAATCGATGCTCCACCCTGCTTGCCAAGCTCGCTCGTGATGAGGGTGACTAACGCACCGGTCACCATTCGCGCCGGCAACTCAAGCGGGTGCGGCGATGCCGTAGCCTGCCTATCGAGTCGTCTGTCAGCGGACAGTTCCGGCATCGCCCTCGCCGACCACCAAAGCGCGGCGACCACGGAAATGGCCGCAAGGATCATAGGCAAGCCCCACTGCCACAGTAAGCCTGCAACCAGACACCAGATGACGATCCCGATCGCGGCGGCAATCCACCATGAGGTCCGCACTGCCAAACGCGCGTAGACGACATAAAAAATCATCGCTGGCACGATGGCGACGAACGCCGAGTAGGCTGCGGCTGCACCGAACTCGGCGCCGTTCTCGAAAGACAAAACGAACAGGATCGGGCCGGCCACGATCGGAAAACTGCCGAGCCATCCCCCCACCCGCTGACCATAGCGACGGCCAACCAAGGTCACCGAGGCAATCAGAACGGGGACGAGCAAAATCTTGAGAAAAAGAGTGTCGGAAGCGCTCATCGGGCACCGACGATGCCCCAATGGCGTCGCGACGGCAAGCCACGCTCTGTGCTAACCTTTTTTTTCGTGATCCGTTCCTCCCGCCTGATCAGTCGAGTCATCTGGTGGTGCTGCGCTGCACTGCTTCTGACGCAGCTGTTCGGCATCCACGCTCACCGGGTCGATGCTGCGAATGCACACGGCCACAGCCACTTCGAATGGCACTTTGCGCATAGCGGTCTTTACGCGCTCGATGCGAGCGGTGTCAGCGGCGGCACAAACGACACCTCAGGTCATGGCGACTCCAGTGCCGATGGCCTGAAATCCTTCGTGATGAAGACTCTTGGCACGCTGGCAGTCGGTCTGCCTGCGCTGGCTCTGCTGTTGTCGATACCTGTGGCGCAACCGCTGCGACTTCCGCTGCAGCGTGGTCGGCGCATCGTCGATCGACCTCCGCGCTACTCGATAAAACCACCCACGCACGCACCTCCACGCCGCTGAGTCCGTCGACGGCGTGTCGGAGTGATTCCGCAGCCGTTTGTTCGTTTCTCTCAGGATCAGGAGACGCCCGTGCGAGTTCCAACACTTTTCTCAGCGCTTGTCATGGCTCTTGTCATGCTTGGCTCCGTGAGCATCAGTCACTCGGCCGAACCGCTGACTTTGGCCGCTGCCGTCGATAGGACGCTGCGTAACAACCCGGATTTGGCCGTACTGCCCACGCGCAAACTCGAACAGAGCGCGCGCATCGAGCTCGCTGGCTTACGGCCTCAACTGACGCTCGATGCACAACTTGAGAACGCCTTCGGCTCCGGCAACTACCGAGACTTGGACGACGCCGAGACAAGCTTGTCACTCTCGCAGGTCATCGAACTCGGCGACCAACGTCGCAAGCGCCTAGCCGCCGCCCGCGGCACGATGGATTCGCTCGAGCTTGCACAAACCGTCGCGCAACTGGATGCGGTCGCCGAGACGACCCGCCGCTACATCGAACTGGCAAGCGAGGAACAACAGCGAACCCTCGCCACTGAATGGCTCGCAGCCGTCCAACGCAAGACGAGCGAAGTCGAGCGTCGAGTCAAAGCCGCGCGGGATCCCGAGGTCGAACTGGTGCGAGCGCGAATCGATCTGTCGCGTGCAGAGCTCGGCGTTCGGGTTGCAGCAGATCGCGCACGGATTGCGCAGCGCAAACTCGCCGCCATGTGGGGCGCGATGGAACCGGATTTCGAACGGATCGATGCGGATCTCTTCGACCTTCCGAATATCGAAACTTTGCAGCAACGAACGGAGAAGATCGCAAACAGCGCCGACTTCCTATTGTTCGCCACCGAGATTCGCCAACGTGAGGCGGAAGTGGCACTGGCGAAAGCTCAAGCACGCGCCAGTATTACGGTCAGCGCCGGAATACGGCGTCTGGAAGCAACGGGGGATCAGGCCTTGGTCGCCGGCTTCTCGATGCCGCTCGCCAGCGCGCGTTACGGTAAGCCTCGGATCGCCGAAGCACAGGCACGTCGCGAAGGTTTGGAACGCGAACGCGACGCCGCGCTGATCAAGGCCCGCGCGAGCCTCTTCGAAGTGGCGGCGCGTCTGAGACACGCCGTCGAAGAAGCACAAACACTGCGCGATGATTTAATTCCGCGCATGGACACGGCCGTCAAGGCAACCGAATACGCTTGGCAGCGTGGGCGTTACGGCTATATCGAATTGACCGAAGCACAGCGGGAGCAGCTCGCCCTGCGCCTCGCTCTCATCACAGCCGCCACCAACGCGCATCTCTACCGTATCGAGATCGAAAGACTGACTGGAGACTCACCATGAACCGCACCATCGCCCGCCTGCCGATGTTGGTGATCCTGCTGACAATGATCGGTTGCTCATCACACGATCACGACGATCACGGGCACGCTGCTCACGGCCATGACGATCACGCACACGACGAGTCCAGCCGTGGCCCCCACGGAGGACGATTACTTTCGAAAGATGCCTTCACAATTGAACTGTCGATTTTCGAAACCGGCGTCGAGCCACACTTTCGCGCGTACGTAACCGTTGATGGAAAGTCGATCCCGCCCGATCAAGTCGAGCTACGCGTGCAATTGCTCCGCATCAACGGCTTACCAGGTGGTCGAATTGATCAGCACGCCTTCTCGCCAGAGGGCCGTTACCTGCGTGGAACTTCAATCGTCGAGGAGCCTCACTCGTATCGTGCCGTGGTTCGCGCACGTCACCAAAATAAAAACTACGAATGGACATTCGACTCACCCGAAGCTCAGGTCGAGATCGCATCAACCATGGCCGTCTCGAATCAAATCGCCTTCGGTGAAGTCGCCCCGGATACGATACGCGAAACGGTGACACTCACCGGACGCGCCGAACCCAACGCTGAAAGAGCCCGCTCGGTAAGAGCACGCTTCCCAGGCACCGTACGCAGCGTCGCCGTGCAAGTAGGCGATGTCGTTTCGGCGGGCCAAACCCTAGCCATCATCGAAAGTGATGACAGTCTGCAAACCTACGCCGTCACCGCGCCCATCGGCGGAACCGTGATCACGAGATCCGCCAATCCAGGCGAATCTTCAGGCAGCGATGTATTGTTCGAAATCATCGACCTCAAGTCGCTGTGGGCGAACTTAGCTGCGTTTCCCTCGGATCGCGCCAAGCTTCGGCAAGGTCAATCGGTCGATTTACTCGCTGCCGATGGAACAGCAAAAACTCGCGGCAAGATCTCACTGATCTCGAGCTTGATCACTGGCCCAACCTCCAACGTGCGCGTGGTCATCGACAATCGAGATTTGAACTGGACGCCCGGCCAGTTCTTGAATGCCGATGTCACGATCAACGAATCACCCGTAGCGCTGACCGTGCCGGTCGCCTCGTTGCAAACGATGGGCGACGCAGAGGTGGTTTTTCTGGTCGAGGGCGAGCGCTATCAAGCACAGCCCGTCAAGACTGGGCGCCGCGATCGCGAGCGAGTGGAAATTTTGAGTGGGCTTGCCAACGGAGCGCGCATCGTCACGCGGAACTCGTTCCTTATTAAAGCCGACATCGAAAAGTCTGGCGCGGCGCACGAGCACTAAGGAGTTATCCCATGCTCGAAAAACTACTGCGTTTCTCGCTCACTCAGAGATGGCTCGTCGTTGGCCTGGTATCGGCGTTTGCTGCGCTTGGCATCTACGATGCGTTCAAGTTGCCAATCGATGCCGTACCGGATATCACCAACGTCCAGATCCAAATCAACACCGAAGCACCCGGGTACTCACCTGTCGAGGCCGAGCAACGAGTGAGTTATATCGTCGAGAACGCGATGGCAGGTCTGCCGCGACTCGACTATACCCGCTCGTTATCGCGCTACGGTCTCTCGCAGGTGACGGTGGTGTTCGAAGACGGAACGGACATCTACTTTGCAAGGCAGCTAGTCGCGGAACGTATCGAAAAGGTCAAAAACGCACTGCCACCAGGCTTGTCACCTGAAATGGGTCCGATCTCGACAGGGCTCGGCGAGATCTTCATGTTCACGGTCGACGCCGACCCTGCGGCCCGGCGCGCCGATGGGAAGCCTTACGATGCCTACGATTTGTACGATGCCATGCAATGGATCGTGAAGCCGCAGCTCGCCCAGGTACGTGGCGTGACCGAGGTGAACAGCATCGGCGGATACGAGCGGCAACTCGTGGTCGCCCCGCAACCGAGCAAGCTGTTGGCCTATGGCCTGAGCTTGCAAGACCTGACCCATGCACTTGAGGCGAATAACGCCAATCGGGGCGCAGGATACATCGAGCAGCATGGCGCTCAGGTACTCATACGCTCACCGGGTCAATTCACCCAACTGGACGATGTCAAACGCATCGTGATTCGACGCGTTGACGGCGCACCGATCACGCTCGGCGAAGTTGCAGACGTCAGCTGGGGAAGCGCGCTACGCACCGGCGCAGCCACCATGAACGGGCGCGAAGTGGTACTCGGCACGACCTTCATGCTAATCGGCGAGAACTCCAGAGAAGTTGCTCAAGCGGTTGGCGAAAAACTGGGGGAGATACAAAAAAGCTTGCCTGCCGGTATTGAAGTTCGCGCAGTCTATGATCGCACGCGCCTTGTCGATAAGACTCTGGAGACGATCCAGAAAAATCTGCTCGAAGGAGCTCTGCTCGTCATCATCGTGCTATTCGTGTTGCTCGGTAATCTTCGAGCCGCGCTGATCACGGCGCTCGTGATTCCGCTAGCGATGCTCGCCACCGTGACGGGAATGGTCGAAAACCAAGTTAGCGCCAATTTGATGTCGCTCGGCGCACTCGACTTCGGCCTGATCGTCGATGGTGCCGTGATCATCGTCGAGAACTGTATCAGGCGACTCGCCGAAGCCCAGCAGCATCGCGACTCGCCGCTCTCGCTGCGCGAGCGACTTGAAACGGTCTACGAATCCACCAACGAAGTCATCCGCCCGAGTTTGTTTGGCGTCGCCATCATCACGGTCGTTTACTTTCCGCTCTTCGCGTTGACCGGCGTCGAGGGCAAGATGTTCGAGCCTATGGCGATCACCGTCGTAATGGCACTGATCGCGGCGCTCGTGTTGTCGTTGACTTTCGTACCGGCGGCCGTCGCCATTTTGCTGACGGGCAAGATCACGGAGAGACACAATCCGGTGATGCAATGGGCGAGCAATCGCTATGCACCATTGCTCACTTGGGCGATCGAGAGCCGTCGCACCGTGATCGCGGCCGCTGCCGGACTCGTCATCGCCTGTTTGCTGATCGCCACTCGGATGGGCAACGAGTTCGTGCCGAGCCTCGATGAGGGCGATGTGGCGCTGCATGCCATGCGGATTCCCGATACGTCCTTGACCCAAGCGGTCAGCATGCAAGGCGCACTGGAAGACGAGATACGCAAACTGCCCGAAGTGGAACGTGTGCTGGCCAAGATCGGCACAGCCGAGGTGGCCACTGACCCGATGCCACCATCGGTCGCCGATGCCTATGTCATTCTCAAAGATCGTGATGAGTGGCCGGATCCACACAAACCGAAAGCCCAATTCGTGGCGGAACTCGAACAAGCCTTGTCGAAGGTGCCCGGCAACAACTACGAGTTCACCCAGCCGATCCAGATGCGCTTCAACGAACTGATATCGGGTGTGCGTTCTGACCTCGCGATCAAAATCTACGGCGACGACCTCGATGTGTTGACCGCACAAGCTGAACGCATCGAAAGACTGCTCGCCGAGATTCCGGGTGCTGCCGATGTCAAAACCGAGCAGATCTCCGGATTGCCGATCATGAGCGTCGCGCCCAAGCGCGACGTGCTCGCACGTTACGGTCTGTCGGTCGCGGAAGTGCAAGAGATAGTAGCGGCGTACTTCGGTGGCGCCGACGCCGGCACCCTCTACGAAGGTGACCGACGCTACAGCATCGTCGTACGACTCCCGGAGGCATTGCGTTCGGACGTCACGACCGTCGGACAAATCACCATTCCGCTACCCGACGGCGGTTACGTACCCTTGCGGGAAATCGCCGATGTCACGATTGCCCCCGGCCCAAACCAGATCCAACGTGAACAAGGCAAACGTCGGGTGGTGATTACCGCCAACGCACGTGGTCGCGACCTCGGCAGTCTCGTCGCTGAAGCGCAGCAAAAGATAGATACCGACATCATGCTGCCCGAAGGGTATTGGCTCGATTACGGTGGCACGTTCGAACAGCTTCAATCAGCGAGTCAACGCCTCATGATCGTAGTACCCGCCACGCTGCTATTGATCATGGGGTTATTACTACTCGCCTTCCGCTCGCTCAAAGATGCGTTGATCATCTTCAGCGGCGTACCGCTAGCTCTCACGGGCGGCATTCTCGCGCTGTGGTTGCGCGGCATTCCCCTCTCGATCAGCGCGGCAGTGGGCTTTATCGCGCTCTCGGGCGTGGCGGTGCTGAACGGACTCGTCATGGTGAGCTTCATCCGCCGCCTGCGTGAAGAAGGCAAATCGCTGCAGGAAGCGATCACTCACGGCGCCCTCACCCGCTTGCGGCCCGTCATGATGACCGCCCTCGTGGCAGCACTCGGCTTCGTGCCAATGGCTTTCAACACCGGAATTGGTAGCGAGGTGCAGCGTCCGCTCGCGACGGTCGTCATCGGCGGCATCGTCTCATCAACGCTGTTGACGCTGCTCGTACTACCGGCGCTCTATCGCATCCTGCACGCGAGAGAGGCGCAGACGAGTTGACCACGCAGATTGTCTGGTTCAAGCGTGATCTGCGTTGGCACGATCATGCGCCACTCACTGCCGCTGCGGCGCGCGGGTCTGTGCTTGCGTTGTACGTGATCGAACCGGAGCTATGGCACCAACCGGATAGCTCGTCGCGCCACTGGCAATTCATCCGCGAGAGCCTGATCGACCTGTCACAAGCACTGCAACGCTT
Source organism: uncultured Pseudomonadota bacterium (assembly GCA_903910215.1). Lineage (GTDB taxonomy): Bacteria > Pseudomonadota > Gammaproteobacteria > Steroidobacterales > Steroidobacteraceae > UBA964. The sequence continues at coordinate 1,404 of CAIVYV010000364.1, read as the reverse complement.
GGGTGGCACGTTTGTTCTGCAAAGTGGCAGCGTGACACAGATTCTGCAGCGACTACGAGATCACTACGGCATTTTTGAACTGCATTCACACGAGGAGACAGGCAACGCCTGGACCTACGCACGTGACCTGCAAGTGGCCGAATGGTGTGCTGAAAACCGCATCGTGTGGCACGAGTACCCATCCAACGGCGTCGTCCGTCGCCTCGGCAACCGCGACCGTTGGGCTGCCCTGCGCAATGCGACGATGGCAAAACCGCAAGTAAAGCTGTCCGTCAGGATATCGTTCGCACCCGTGCCGCTCGCTTTGTCGGCGGAGTCGATACCCGAGATTGCCGATCCGCGCTTCGGCTCAAGCACACCCCGCGTGCAGCGCGGCGGCCGCACCGAAGGCCTGAAAGTACTGGCGAGCTTTCTTGATGATCGCTCTGAGCGCTACATGACGACGATCTCCAAACCCGGCGTCTCAGCACGACATTGCTCGCGACTCAGCGCGCACATCGCCTACGGCACTCTGTCCGCTCGCGAAATCGAACACGCTCTGCGACGACGCATAGATCACCTCGAAGGCATTGGCGATCACTCGAGTTTGCGATGGGCGCGCCAGTTACAGGCCTTTGGTTCGCGTCTCGCTTGGCGTTGCCACTTCGTACAAAAGCTCGAACAACAACCGGCCATCGAAACGCACTGCATGCACTCGGCCTTTGAAGGGATGCGTGAAGATGACTTCAGACAGGACTGGTTCGAGGCTTGGTGCGAGGGACAGACAGGCTACCCCTTAGTCGATGCTTGCATGCGCTCATTGCACGCCAATGGCTGGATCACCTTTCGGATGCGCGCGATGCTGGTGGCTTTTGCGAGTTATCACCTGTGGCTCGATTGGCGACGCACTGCACCCTTCATGGCCCGTCTATTCACCGACTACGAGCCCGGCATCCACTACAGCCAATTTCAGATGCAATCGGGCGTGACGGGCATCAACGCGATTCGCATCTACAACCCGGTCAAGCAGTCGTGCGATCACGATCCCGAGGGTCGCTTTATCCGACGATACCTGCCCGAACTTCGCGATGTGCCGGAGGACTACATTCACGAGCCTTGGCTGATGCCGACACCACCCAAGTCCTACCCTGCACCGCTCGTGGAGCATGAGGCGGCGGCCCGCTTGGCGAAACAGCGCATGGCCGCCTATCGACGCGGTGAAGACTTTAAAGCGGAAGCTGCAAAGGTTTATCGAAAGCTCGGCAGTCGTAACCGGCCGAGCGAGGGGCGCAGGAAGAAACCCACCGAACCGCTGCCGCAACTGACCTTGGATTTATGATGCGTAGTTTGGTGGAAAGGGAGGGACTCGAACCCTCGACCCCGGCATTATGAGTGCCGTGCTCTAACCAGCTGAGCTACCTTTCC
>CAIVYV010000363.1 GCA_903910215.1 uncultured Pseudomonadota bacterium | reverse complement strand
CTACCGCTCGGGTAAAGACAAATTATTTGGGTTCTTCGTGGGGCAAGTCATGAAGGCTACCGGTGGCAAGGCGAATCCCGCACAGTTGAACGATCTTCTGAAGAAGAAACTGGCCGGTTGAGCGCACTCGAGAAACATTTTGATCTTGTTCGACGCTTCACCGTCGAGCATCAGGCGGTCCGAGGCCAGTGGGTTCGTCTCGGGCCCGCTTGGCTAGAGCTACGCGAGCATGCCGACTATCCGCTGGCGGTGCGTCAGTTGTTGGGTGAGGCCGTCTCGGCGGCGGTGTTGCTTGCCTCGACGCTGAAGTTCGAAGGCGAGTTGACGGTGCAGATGCAGGGTGATGGCGTGATTCGCCTGCTCGTGGCTCAATGCACGCACGATTTTCAGGTTCGAGCCGTAGCGCGCTTCGATCGCGAGCGCATCGAAGCAGCGACAGATTTTGCGGCACTTGCAGGAAAAGGGCAGATCGTCGTCACGATCGAAGCGGAGCGCTTCGCCTCGCGTTATCAAGGGATCGTGCCAATCGACTCGCGCTCCTTGGCTGCGTCGCTCGAACATTACTTCGAAAGTTCCGAGCAATTGCCGACGCGCGTGGTATTAGCCGCAGACGATGCAGGCACTGCCGGTGTGCTGATCCAGCGCTTGCCGCAGCAGGGTGGCATCGTCGGGGCAGACTCGAGTGCAGCGAGCGCCGTGCGAGAGGCGGAGTCCTGGACGACTTACGAACAGGCCTGTGAGAGTTTGCAGGGTATCGCGTCAGATGAATTACTGGCGCGCTCGGCGACTGATCTCATGCAACGCGTTTTCAGCGGGCTCGATCTGCGCTTGTTCGATGCGCAACCGGTTCGTTTTCGTTGTCGCTGTAGTGTCGATCGAGTGAGCGGAATGTTGCGCTCACTCGGCGCTGCCGAGGTCGATTCCATCATCGCCGAGCAGGGCGCCGTGACAGTGACTTGCGAGTTCTGCCATAAGCCCTGGCGCTTCGACTCGGTCGATGTCGCTCGTCTGTTTGGGTCGCCCGGTGAGCAAATCCCGGGCAGCAGCTCGGTCAACTGATCTCAAGTTCGTCAGCCGGGACGATGCTCGCTCGCGAGGTATTCCTCGCTTTGCATCTCGATCAGTCGGCTCGCCGTGCGCTCGAACTCGAACATGAGTTTCTCGCCGCGATAAAGCGCGGTCGCTGCCGCGGCTGCGGAGACCACAAGATTCACGCGACGATCATAGAACTCATCGACCATGGCGATGAAACGTCGGGCAGCGTTGTCCGTCGTGGCGTCGAACACTGGCACGTTTGCGACTAGCACCGTCTGGAACTCACGTGCGAGGCTCACATAGTCGTTCTGGCTGCGTGGTCCGTCGCACAGAGCCGTGAACTCGAACCAGACGACGCTCTCGGCGAGCTTCACCACAGTGATGTCCCGCCCTTCGATTTCGATGGAGCGAGCCTCGATGCGGGATCCGTCGCTTAACTCTGAAAAGAGCTTCTCCAGCGCTCTCGGCGTCTCGGCGTCAGTGCTATCGAGATAGATGGATCGCTGCGTGAGTTGTCGGAGGCGATAGTCCGTATCGCCATCGAGGGTCACGATCTCACAATGCCGCTCGAGCAAGTCGATGGCGGGCAGAAATCGCTGACGTTGAAGGCCATCGCGATAAAGTCCCGATGGCGGTACGTTCGAAGTGAAGACCAGGGCTACACCGCGCTCGATTAGATGAGAGAACAGTCCGGCTAGCAGCATGGCATCGGCGATATCGGTGACGAACAACTCATCGAGGCAGATGATCCGAGCCTCGGATGAGAGGTCAGCGGCCACCGCGCGCAGTGGATCCTCCATTTCACGGTGTCGTCGTAGCCCGGCGTGTACCGATTGCATGAAGCGGTGAAAGTGGGCGCGGCGCTTTTCCCGAAACGGCAGGCTCTCGTAGAAAAGATCCATGAGCCAAGTCTTGCCTCGACCGACGCTACCCCAAAGATAAAGACCCCGAGCGGGTCTTGGGGGTTTGGTGAGACCGAGTTGAGTGCCGAGTCGCTGCCAGGCGCTCGTTTCACGGTCGAGCAGTTCGCTGCGCAACCGAGCGAAGGATTGCAGAGCATGGCGCTGCTTCGGATCTTCCGTGTGACCGGACTCCTGTAGTGCCGATCGATAGAGTTGCAGCAGAGTGTCGTGCGACATCGTCAGTTGCGCAGCTCGGCGAGATCCCGGAACAGATCGAGTGCGGCCGGATTGGCGAGCGCCTCGGTGTTGGTCACCGGTAAGCCATGCACGACATTGCGAACCGCGAGTTCCACGATCTTGCCGCTGATGGTGCGCGGGATGTCGGCGACCGAGAGGATCTTGGCGGGTACGTGTCTCGGCGTCGTATGGCTTCGAATTTGATCGCGAATCCGTTGTCGCAGTGAATCATCGAGATCGACACCTGCGCGCAGTTTGACGAACAGCACGACGCGCACATCGTCTTGCCACTCCTGGCTGATACACAGAGATTCGAGAATCTCCGGCAGTTGTTCGACCTGTCGATAGATCTCGGCCGTGCCGATGCGGACGCCACCGGGGTTCAGGACCGCATCGGATCGCCCGAAGATCATGAATCCGCCGGTTTCCGTGCGCGCAGCGTAATCGCCGTGGTGCCAAAGCCCGGGAAAGCGTTCGAAGTAACTCGCGCGGTAGCGCGTTTGATCTGCATCGCCCCAGAAGCCGAGCGGCATGGAGGGGAAAGGCTGTCGGCAAACCAGTTCGCCTTTCACGCCTGGTGGTAAGGGATCGCCTTTTTCATTGACGACATCGACCGCCATACCGAGTCCGGCGCATTGCATCTCGCCGCGACGCACGGCGGCAAACGGCTGCCCTAGCGCAAAGCAACTGATGATGTCGGTACCGCCAGAAATTGAAGCGAGCTGCACATCGGCTTTGATGTCGTGGTAGACAAAATCGAAACCTTCGGGCGAGAGCGGTGCACCGGTCGAGATTACGGTGCGCAGCGCGGGTAACGAATGGCGTTCGCGCGGGTGGTAACCCGCCTTCTCCAAGGCGGCAAGGTACTTCGGGCTCGTGCCGAAAATGCTGATGTGCTCGGTCTCGGCGATTCGCCAGAGCATTCCGTTATCAGGGTGCGTGGGCGAACCATCGTAGAGCACGAGTGCCGCACCCGAGGCCAAGCCGCTGACCAGCCAGTTCCACATCATCCAACCGCAAGTGGTGTAGTAGAAAAGGCGGTCGTCTCGCTTCAGATCGACGTGCAGCTGATGCTCTTTCAGGTGCTGCAGCAAGGTTCCACCGGCACCGTGCACGATGCACTTGGGTTTGCCCGTGGTGCCCGAGGAGTACATCACGAAGAGCGGATGGTCGAAGGGCAGGCGTTGAAACTGCAGCTTCGCATGGGGCGAGCCCATTTGTTCGAAGCGCAGCGCTCGTTTGCCGTTGGCTTCGAGAGTGGCAAGATCCGGTGCGCTACTGACCTGAGCGATGACGATTACGGTCGCCACGCTCGGCAAGGAGCTCAGTACACCTGCTATCGGCGCGATCGAATCAAGCGTCTTTCCGGCATAGTGATAGCCATCGGCAGTGAAAATGATCTTCGGTTCGATTTGTCCGAATCGATCGAGGACGCCCGCGATACCGAAATCTGGCGAGCAGGAGCTCCAGGTGGCTCCTAGACTCGTGGCGGCCAACATGGCGATGACCGCTTCGGGAATATTCGGCAAGAATCCCACTACGCGATCGCCCGGCTGGATTCCGATTTCTTTGAGTCCAGAAGCAATGCGAGCCACTTCCGCACAGAGCTGTCGATAAGACAACACGCGTCGCTGCCCGCGCTCGTTGTACGCGATCAACGCCGGATGATCGTCGCGATAGTGCAGCAGATTCTCGGCGTAGTTGAGCCGAGCGCCTGGGAACCAACGGGCTCCCGGCATCTGATCGCCATTCTCCAGGACCGGCGCTGCGGCCCACTCAGCCTTTACATCGGCAAAGTGCGCCACCTCGAACCAGAATGCGTCCGGTCGTTCGAGCGACCAACGATGCAGTGCCGCGTAATCACCCGTTGGCAGATCGCGCCGCGCCGCGATGCAATCGATGAAACGACGCAGATTGCTGTCGGCCATGCGCGCGGGGGAGGGGCTCCAGAGTATGTCTTGCACCTTGCGTCCCCCGAGCGTTCAGCTCAACCGCGCATCACAGCGACTGGTAGATCGGTCCCGATCCGCCTTCGGGCGTGGTCCAGTCGATGATCTGGTACGGATCTTTGATGTCACAAGCCTTGCAGTGCACGCAGTTCGCTGCGTTGATCTGCAGTCGCTTGCCGCCGGCACCATCGTCGACCATTTCGTAGACGTTGGCTGGGCAGAAGTTCTGGCAGGGGTTGCCATACTCGGTCGCGCAGGTGGTCGCGCAGACGGAGGTATCGCGAACCTTCAGATGCACCGGCTGATTTTCTTCGTGCGAGTTGTTGGCGAAGAAAACGGAAGCCAGTCGATCTCGAGGCGGCAAGTTGCGCTCGACCCAGTTTCGATCGGGTGAGTCGTACTCATCGAGCTTCTTCGTCGCGGCGTAGGCAGCGGTATTGCGGAGTGTCCAGGGTGTACGGCCACCCAGAGCGGTTTCGAGCGCACCGTTGAGCAAGGCGAACCACAATCCGCGTTTGAAGCCCGGCTTGATGTTGCGAACTTTTTTCAGTTCCTGGCCGCCCGGGGAGGCGCGCCAGCGCGCATCGAAGCCCGCCACGCCATCGTGTTCGGCAATATGCGTCGCGGCGAGCATGCCACTGCGAATGGCCTGATGGATACCCTTGATCTTCGGCACGTTTAGCGTGCCGCCAGCATCGCCAATCAGGAGTGCGCCCGGCATCTCGAGCTTTGGCATCGATTGCCAACCGCCTGCGGAGATGGTGCGCGCGCCGGCTGCGAGAATTTCGCCACCCTCGAGCAGCGCCTTGATGCTCGGGTGATGTTTGAATTGCTGGAACGCTTCGAACGGCTGTAGACGCGGATCTTCGTAGTCGAGACCGACGACATAGCCGATATAAACCCGATCGTTATCGAGGTGATACAAGAAGCTGCCGCCATACGTGCGAGAGTCGAGCGGCCAGCCGATGCTGTGCTGGATCAAGCCGGGCTCGACACGTCCGGGCGGCAGTTGCCACAATTCTTTGAAGCCGAGTCCGTAGGTTTGCGGATCGCAGTCGGCATCGAGCGCAAAGCGCTGGATCAGTTGTTTGGTGATGCTGCCGCGGCAGCCTTCAGCGAGCACGGTGATGCGAGCACGAACCTCAGGACCCGGCGCGAAGTTCGGACCGTGCTCGCCGGATTTCTCGATGCCCATGTCGCCGATCTGCACGCCGGCGACCGAGCCGTCGTCGTTGAAGAGCGGTACCGCAGCCGAAAATCCCGGGAACACATCGACTCCGAGCGACTCGGCTTGCGCAGCGAGCTTCGGGGTCAAAAGCCCGAGTGAGATGATGAAGTTGCCGTCGTTGTGCTGTTGGGGCGGCACCGGCAATTTGATCTTGCCAGTCTTGGTCAGCAGCGAAAATTCATCGCGCTTGGCCGGGATGCAGATGCCGGGCGGATCCTCGTGCCAACCGGGCAGCAATTCGTCGAGCGGGCCCGCTTCAAGCACGGCGCCCGAAAGTGCCTGCGCGCCGATGGCCGAGGCCTTCTCCAGCACGCAGACGTTGAGGTCGGCTTTCAATTGCTTTAAGCGAATGGCGCAAGCGAGCCCTGCGGGTCCTCCGCCCACGATGAGTACGTCGTACTCCATGACGTCACGTTCGATCATCGAAAACCCCCTCGATGGCTCTATTTTGGCTGCATGCGGATCGCGCCGTCGAGACGGATAGTCTCGCCGTTCAGCATCGGAATCGTGAAGATCGATTCAACCAGCCGCGCGTACTCCTCGGCTTGACCAAGGCGCTTCGGAAACGGGATTTGACTCGCAAGCGAGGCCTGCACTTCCGGTGTCATGCCGCCAACCATCGGCGTGTGGAAGATGCCAGGCGCGATCGACATCACGCGGATGCCGAACGCGGCAAATTCACGAGCGAGCGGCAGCGTCATGCCAGCGAGAGCGGCCTTGGTGGCCGAATAAGCGGCTTGACCGATCTGACCCTCGAAGGCAGCAACGGAGGATGTGTGGATCAGCAAGCCGCGCTCACCATCTTCGTTCGGAGCGTTGTGCTGCATCAACGATGCGGCGGCTTTGTCACAGAGGAAGGTGCCGATCAGGTTGACGTGGATGACCTTGGTGAAGAAGTCGCCCGCCATCGGCCCATTGCGCCCGAGCACGCGACCGGCCCCAATGATACCGGCACAGTTCACGAGCAAGTTGATGCCACCCATGGCATCGGCCGCGGCTTGCATGGTTTTCTCAACCGCAGCTTCTTGCGTGACGTCGCATTGGATGAAACGTGCTGCGGGGCCAATGTCTGCTGCCGTTTTTTGACCAGCATCGGCTTGCAAGTCAACGAGTGTCACCTGCGCGCCGCGACTCGCGAGATAACGACCGACGCCGGCACCGAGACCGGAAGCGCCGCCGGTGACGACAGCTTTCGCAGCGCGGATATCCATGGTCAGACTCGCTCGATCGCGATAGCGACCGCTTCGCCGCCGCCGATGCACAGCGAGGCGATGCCACGACGTCCACCGCGCGCGATGAGCGCATGCAGCAAGGTGGCGACGATGCGTGCACCAGTGGCGCCCACCGGATGACCGAGCGCGCAGGCGCCGCCATTCACATTGAGTTTGTCAGCCGCGATGCCGATATCTTTGGCAGCGGACATGGCGACGGTCGCAAAGGCCTCGTTGACCTCGAAAAGATCAACGTCGCTCGCTTTCCAACCGGTGCGCGCGAGCACTTTTTGGATCGCACCGACCGGTGCGATCGTGAACCACTCGGGCTCCTGCGAGTGGCTCGCGTAAGCGACGATTTTGGCGAGCGGCTTTGCGCCGATTTTGGCGGCGGCTGATTCACTCGCGAGCACCACGGCAGCAGCACCGTCGGAGATCGACGAGGAGCTGGCGGCTGTCACGGTGCCATCCTTGCGGAAAGCGGGTTTCAATTGCGGGATCTTGGCGATGTCGCAGGTGAACGGCGTCTCGTCGCGATCCACCACGACTTCGCCCTTTCGGCCCTTGACCGTAATGGGCACGATTTCTTTGGCAAACGCGCCCGATTCCACGGCAGCGAGTGCGCGGCGTACCGACTCGGCGGCGAAGGCGTCTTGGTCGGCTCGACTGAACTGATAGCGCCCAGCCGTGTTCTCGGCGAAGCAGCCCATCATCTGTCCGTCCCATGCGCTTTGCAGACCGTCGTAGAACATATGGTCGAGCACCTCGCCGTGACCCATGCGATAGCCGCTGCGCGCTTTCGGCAACAGGTACGGTGCGTTGGTCATGGACTCGAGTCCGCCAGCCACCATCACGCCAGCCTCGCCCGCGCGAATCTGGTCAGCCGCCATCATGATGGCCTTGAGCGCTGAGCCGCACATCTTGTTCATCGTCGTGGCAGGAATCGAATTTGGGATGCCGGCGGCAAGCGCGGCTTGGCGAGCCGGCGCTTGTCCGAGGCCGGCGGGCAGCACGCAGCCCATGATGACTTCGTCCACTTGCTCTGGGGTGATTCCCGCCGACTCAATGGCCCCGCGGATAGCGGCAGCGCCCAGTTGCGGGGCGGTCACCGGGGCTAACACTCCCTGAAAAGCACCGATCGGAGTGCGACGCGCGGAGAGGATCAAGACGGAATCGGACATGACTGAACCTGTACTAGAGTGAGGCTGGGAGAGCCGACAAGTGTAGCCAAGCGACACCGCTCGCGCACCCCGGCCCAGCCCGGGTCATTGCCCTCGTAATCAGCCTCGATCAGGCTCGTCTAAACGACTCAGGATGGCCGCTCGCGTGTGCTCACGCAGTGCGGCGACTTGCTGTTCTGGGGGCAAGTCGGCGTCGGGTAGGACAGGATCGAGAAACTCGACCTCGACGCGGCCGGGTCTTGGGAAGAATCGCGGACTAGGCAGGATCTGGCGCGTGCCGCGAAGTACGCAGGGGACGACCGGGCAGTTGGCGGCGACGGCACTCTTGAACGCCCCGTTGTTGAATTTCAACAGACCGGGTTCACCCACGAATGTGCCCTCGGGAAAGAACAGCAGCGCTTGGCCACCCGAAACGGTGCGTAGTACTCGGCGTGCATCGAGTCCACCGCGGTGGCGGTTGAAGCGCTCGACGAACTCGGTGCCGAGTAGTTCGAGCAGCAGACCCGCAAGCGGCACCGCCGCCATTTCACGTTTGACGACGTAGGCGAATCGCTCGGGCAGCACCGCCTTGATCACGATGGCATCGATGTAGCTCGCGTGGTTGGCTGCAACGACGCACTGACCTTGCGGTAGGTGTTCTACCCCGGTGACGTGCAGCGGGTGGAAGCTTCCGCGCATGACGAGTCTTGCGGCGATACCGGCATAGTGCCGACGGCGTTGCACGTTCGGCACAAATAAAAGCAACAGCAACAGACCGAGTGCGATCAGCACGAACACGACCCAGGCGTAGGAGCCGTAGAGCACCCGACCGATCAAGCCGACGGCGGACTCACGCTGCAGGTTGTCTCGACCTTCTGGCATGGCGCGGTATCCTTGGGTGCGAGCACTGCAAAGTCAATGAACGACACGTCACACCAATCAGTCGAAATCCATCCCGTCGTGCTGCGATTTCTGGATGTCTTATGGATGGAGCGCGGCCTCTCGCAGAACACGTTGGCGGCGTATCGTGCCGATCTGCTTGCGCTGCAGCGATGGCTCGCGCCTCGTGCGATCGATGTCACCTCGGCCTCGCGTGCCGATCTGCTGGCGTATCTGGCCTTACGTGCTGAGCAGGGCGCTAAGTCGCGATCGACTGCGCGGCAATTGTCGACCTTTCGTCGATTTTTTCGACACCTCGTACGCGAGCGACATCGCGCCGACGATCCCACGCTCGACATCTCGGCGCCGCGACTTGGGCGCCGGCTGCCTAAGTCGCTGAGTGAGGCGGAGGTCGAGGCATTGCTTGTGGCGCCCGCCGGCGATGAGCCACGGGCACTGCGTGATCGGGCGATGCTCGAGATGCTCTACGCCACGGGCTTGCGAGTCTCGGAGTTGATTGCCTTGCGTTACACGCAGGTGAATTTGAACCAAGGCGTGGTGCGTGTGACGGGCAAAGGTAATCGTGAGCGCTTGGTGCCGATTGGTGCGGCCGCTGCCGAGACGCTGCAGCAGTTCGAGCAGCGCGGGCGCGCCGCTTTGCTCGAGGGTCGATCCAGTGAGCATCTGTTTCCGACCCGCGAGGGGGAGCCGATGACCCGTCAGGCGTTCTGGCACCTGATCAAGCGTCATGCGCGTACCGCTGGTATCGACAAGCCCCTCTCGCCGCATACCTTGCGGCACGCTTTCGCAACCCATTTGTTGAATCACGGCGCGGACTTGCGAGTAGTGCAGATGCTGCTGGGGCACAGCGATTTGTCGACCACGCAGATTTATACCCATGTCGCGCGCGAGCGCATGAAAGCGCTGCACGAGACACATCACCCGAGAGGCTGAGTGTTAGACTTCGGCGCATGAAAATGCAGATGACCCAGACCTTGCGTCGAAGCTGGCTGTTGATCGCGCTAGCGGCAATTTGCACCATGCCAGCGTGGCCGCAAAACGCGTCCCAAGCTGCTGCGAAGAAGCCGGATCCGCGCGCGGAACTCGTCAAGAAAATGCCGGGTAGCAAGCTCAGCGATTTTCGGCCCTCGCCCTTGCCTGGAATCTTTGAATATGCCCGTGGTGCCGATGTCATTTATTTGAGCGCCGACGGAAAATATGCCTTCGATGGGGATCTCTACGATTTGGCGACGGAGAACAACCTCAGTGAGACTCGGCGTCGCGAAGCGCGTCTGGCGCTGATCGGTCAGGTGCCCGAGGCGCAGATGGTGGTGTTCGGCGCGAAAGATGCCAAGCACACCATCACCGTGTTCACTGACATCGATTGCGGCTACTGCCGCAAACTGCATTCGGAGATGCCCGAGTACAACAAGCTCGGCATCCGCGTTCGCTACCTCTACTACCCGCGCATGGGTCCTGATTCCGAGGGTTGGGATAAAGCCCAAGCCGTGGCCTGTGCGACCAACAAGACCGATGCGATGACGCGCGCGAAACGCGGCGAGTCAGTCAAAAGCGGCAAGTGCAACGCCTCGTCGATCGTGCAGCGCGACTACGAGTTGGGCCAGGAGATCGGCCTGCGCGGAACGCCCGCCATCATTCTCGAAGATGGAGAATTGCTCGCGGGCTATGTGCCGCCCGCAATGCTGATTCGTCGTCTGGAGCCGCCGGCGGCTCAGCGCTAAGGCCGCTCGTCCGTTAGCGTTCGAGCAGGCTCAGCTTACCCGGCTTGCCGTCCCAGTCTTTGGCGTCGCTCGGCGCATCTTTCTTTTCGGTAAGCACTGGCCACTTGCGTGATAGTTCGGCGTTCAGTTCCTTGAACGACTCCTGTCCGGAGGGCAACTCGTCTTCGGAATAGATCGCCTCGGCCGGGCACTCCGGCTCGCAGAGTGTGCAGTCGATGCACTCATCGGGATCGATGACGAGGAAGTTTGGGCCCTCGTGGAAACAATCCACCGGACACACTTCCACACAATCCATGTACTTGCACTTGATGCAGTTCTCGGTAACGACGAACGTCATGGGCAACCCCGATCTAAGCTGAAGGCGAGACTCTAAACCCGCCGGTCTATATCCGTGAAGTGGTGGCGCTCGACGCCCGCTGCCCGGTCTTCGAAGAATCGTCGCAGGGCGAACTCCGTGCTCGCAAACGCGATGTCGTTCCAAGGCATATCTGCCTCGGAAATCATACGGGCTTCGAGGCTTTCGGTACCTGCACCGATCTCGGGCGAACGCAGCTTGGCGCGAAAAAACACGTGCACTTGATGTGCATGCAGAATATGCACGATGGCCAGCAACGAGCCAATTTCCACATCCGCCAGCGCTTCTTCGTACGACTCGCGCGCCGCTGCTTGCTGCAGGGTTTCGTTGTTTTCCATGAACCCGGCGGGGAAGGTCCAGTAACCATGGCGAGGCTCGATCGCTCGCCGGCACATAACGATACGGCCGTGCTCGTCCTCGGGGATGCAACCCACGACGAGTTTGGGATTTTGGTAGTGGACCGTGTGGCAGGCAGGGCACACGTGGCGTGGCAGGTGCTCTCCCTCGGGGATACGCACCACCACGGCGGTGCCACAATTGCTGCAGTAGTTCATGAATGATCAGGTGGTGCCGGGAGAGGGAATCGAACCCACACTCTGTCACCAGAACCGGATTTTGAGTCCGGCGCGTCTACCAGTTCCGCCATCCCGGCTGAGGATGTGCGCGCATTATACGTGAAAGCGAGCCCGCGCTTGCCTAACATGCGCGCGGTGCGTGCCTCAGACTTCGATTTCGACCTCCCGGCGGACCTCATCGCCCAATTTCCGTTGCCCGACCGGACGGCATCACGCCTGCTGGTCGTCGACGGGCAGACGGCCATCTGGCGAGACGCCCAGTTCCGTGAACTCGGCCAATGGCTCCGTCCGGGTGATCTGCTGGTTTTCAACGATACCCGCGTGATCCCAGCGCGGCTGCACGGTCGCAAGCCGACCGGTGGCAGTGTCGAGATGCTGCTCGAGCGTGCACTCGAGGGGCGCGAGGCGTTGCTGCATATGCGGGCGAGCAAGCCGCTACGAGACGGCTCTATCGTCGAGACGTCCGGTGGGTCGGTGCGGGTGCTCGGTCGGCAGGATGATCTGTTCCGAGTTGAGCTCCCAGAGCCTGCGCTCGCGTTCTTCGGACGACATGGCGAGATTCCGCTACCGCCTTACATTGCACGCGAGACGGTGGCCGACGATACCGAGCGCTATCAGAGTGTTCTGGCTCGGGTGCCCGGCGCCGTGGCAGCGCCGACGGCGAGTTTGCACTTCGATCGTGCGCTGCTCGAGCAATTGGCTGCGTCGGGCATCGAACGAGCGACGATCACCTTGCACGTCGGGGCGGGCACTTTCCAGCCGCTGCGCAGCGACAATATCGAAGAGCATGTGATGCATGCGGAGTACGCAGAAATTCCGCCCGACACCGCAACCACCATCGCACGCGTTCGTGCCGCCGGAGGGCGGGTAATTGCGGTCGGAACTACGGTCGTGCGCGCGCTCGAGTCGGCTGCCATGGCTTCGGCGAGCGGCGTCATCGGTGCGTGGTCCGGTGAGACCCGCATCTTCATTCGCCCGGG
>CAIVYV010000362.1 GCA_903910215.1 uncultured Pseudomonadota bacterium | reverse complement strand
GGCGCACAGACGGGGACTGGCAAAACAGCAGGCTTCGTACTCCCTGTGTTGCAGCGATTGAATGCTGCGAGTGGTCATGCGCCCCGAGCGCTCGTCCTGAGTCCAACGCGCGAATTGACGGCGCAGATTGCCGAGAACGCCAAAGCCTACGGACGTTACAAGAACCTCCGTTCGCTGGTGATTTTCGGTGGCGTCAGCGAAAAGCCGCAGATCGAAGGCCTGCGCCGTGGCTGTGATCTTCTGATTGCAACGCCTGGGCGCCTGCTCGATCTCGTTGAGCAAGGCTATGCCGACCTGTCGAAGGTCGAATGCTTGGTTCTAGATGAAGCCGATCGTATGCTCGATATGGGCTTCATCCATGCGATCAAGCGGATCATCAAGCTGCTACCGCCGCAGCGTCAGAACTTGATGTTTTCGGCCACCTATTCGGACGATATCCGAGAGCTGGCGTCCAGGATTCTGCGTAATCCTGTTTCGGTCGAAGTCGCCCCGCGAAATACGACGGCGGAGCGAGTCGATCAAGTGGCGTTCAAGGTTCCGAAAGAAGCCAAGCGACACCTACTAGTTCATCTGTTCGATCATGGTGCTCAAGGCGAGGGGACGTGGCATCAAGTGCTCGTCTTCACGCGAACCAAGCACGGTGCCAATCGATTGGCGCAACAACTCGAGGGTGCTGGTATCCGTGCTGCTGCCATCCACGGCAACAAGAGCCAGGGCGCGCGCGTTCGTGCCTTGGAAGATTTCAAGTCCGGCCAGATCGCTGCTCTCGTCGCGACGGAAGTCGCATCACGCGGACTCGATATCAAAGAATTACCACAGGTCGTCAACTACGAGCTGCCGAATGTGCCCGAGGACTACGTTCATCGTATCGGTCGAACGGCGCGTGCCGGTGCGAGTGGTCGGGCAGTGAGTTTAGTGGCGCCAGATGAAGTGGGACTGTTGCGAGATATCGAAAAGACGATGGGCCGAGCTGTGCCCGTGTTACCGACGCCAGCTTTCGAGATCAAAACGCCGCAACCGGTTAGCCGCCCGAGCGTTTCGCCGGGTAACCGAGCCGGATCAGCTCCGCGACCAGCAAATCACGCTGGTCGCCCTGGATCTCGATCACGCCGTTCCGGACGGTCCCGCCGCAGCCACAGCGCTTCTTGAGTTGCTTGGCGAGCTCTTCGAGCTGAGCCTGGGGCAGGGGCAGACCCGTGATGACGGAGACGCCCTTGCCGCCTCGGCCTGAGGTCTCGCGACCAACCCGCACCATCAACTTGCCCTGTTCGGCGAGTGGGGCGACGAGCGTACCTGCCGCCGCTTTGCGTTTTGCGTCAATGTTCATGGTATGAAGTCTAGGACAATCAAGGGCGCGCTAGAATCGCCCGATGAACATCACTCTCGTCCCCCGTCATCGTCTCGCTTCGATCGTGGCAGTGGCCTTATCGGCTGTGGGTCTTCAAGTCGCGGCGAGTGACTCGCCGCCGCCCGGAACGATGGCGGCGGTCCTCGCCGCATCGACCGCCGCAGATTGGCGCCCGCTCGATCCTGAAAAAACCCTCTATCTCGATCTCGATAGTGGGCGAGTCATTTTCGAGCTCGCCCCTGATTTCGCGCCAGCGCACGTCGCCAACTTGCGAACCCTGACGCAGTCGGGGTGGTTCGACGGGCTCAGCATTAATCGCGTGCAGGACAACTTCGTTACTCAATGGGGCGACCCTGAGAGCAACAAGCCTTTAGGTGCTGCCAAAGCCAAGATCGCTCCCGAGTTTGAGCAGTCGTGGAATCGCAGCTGGCGTATGACTCGCTTGCCTGATGGCGATGTCTACGCGTCGCAGGTGGGCTTCATCGAGGGCTTCGCAGCTGCGCTAGATGAACGTGCCGGCAAGGTCTGGCTGACGCACTGCTACGGTACGCTGGGTGTCGGACGTGATACCGCTGCGGATTCCGGCAATGCCGCTGAGTTGTACGCTGTGATCGGCCATTCGCCCCGACAACTCGATCGCAATATCACTGTCATTGGTAGGGCGGTGCGTGGCATGGAGTTGCTGGCCGCATTACCACGCGGCACGCTTCCCTTAGGCTTCTATGCGAAGGCGGAGGAGCGCGTGCCCATCAAGCGCATACGCTTTGCCGTGGATCTTCCGCCGGCCGAGCGCATTCCTCTGGAAGTGCTGCGTACTGATACACCGACTTTTGCTGCGTTGATCGAGTCACGGCGCAATCGTCGCGATGAGTGGTATCTGCAGCCTGCAGGCAAGATCGATCTCTGTAGTGTGCCTATCCCGGTGCGAGAACGTCGCTGAGACTTACCCGAGATGCCCTCATCTAAGACGATTATCGTCGGCGCGGGCATTGGCGGCCTTGCTGCTGCGCTGGCGTTATTGCGCGCGGGACATCGTGTTCGAGTGATCGAACGAAGTGCCGCCTTGGGCGAGGTCGGTGCGGGTTTGAGTATCACGCCGAATGCCTCGAAGGCGTTGTCTTATCTCGGCTTGGCAGGTGAGTTGTCACGGATCGGCAGCACTCCCACTGCCGGTAGTTTGCGCCACTACCGCACGGGCGAAGATCTCGTGAGGTTGCCACAGGATCGCAGTCGAGAGCGTTACGGATATCCGCTATATCACGTGCATCGTGCCGATCTTCATCAAGTTTTGCTCTCTGCCGTGACGGCACTCGATGTCGACAGCGTCGTCACCTCGGAAGAGTTCGTCGACTTCAAAGAAGACCACGATGGCGTTTCAGTTCATTGCAGTTCCGGCTGGAGCGAGAATGCCGACTATGTGATCGGTGCCGACGGTATTCACTCGCGTGTTCGCGAGCAATTGTTTGGCCCGGATCAACCTAACTTCACGGGGTATGTGGCGTGGCGTGGCTTGATCCCAGGAGATCGTGTGCCGCCGGGTTTGCTCGACCCGCCGCTTTGCATGACCTTGGGCCCGAGACGGATGTTGATGCGCTATCCGTTACGGCGCGGGTCTTGGATCAATTTCGTGGCGATTGCCAAGCGTGACGCCTGGATGGAAGAAGGTTGGTCCGTCCGCAGCACGCTCGATGAGTTGCTGATCGAGTTTGCTGATTTTGAGCCGCGTGCTCTTGATTTACTGTCGTTGACGTCATCGGATCGACTCTACAAATGGGGTCTCTTCGATCGGGATCCGCTGCCATCTTGGACGCAGGGGCGGGTCACTCTACTAGGCGATGCCGCCCACGCCATGCCGCCGTTCACGGGGCAGGGTGCCGTCATGGCTTTGGAAGATGCAGCAGTGCTTGGGCGTGCAGCGCAGGCGCGTGGAGCCGAAGATCTTTTTTTAAAGCGTTACGAGAGTGAACGTATCGGGAGAGTGACAGACGCCTTGGCAATGTCACGCGCGCGCGCAGATCTGTACTTTGGGGACGAGCCGGCGGAGCAAGTCAAAGCGCTGACTGCAGGCATGATGGAATTGAGAACGCTGTATGACTACGATGCCGCAGCGGTCGATTTCGACATGCTATAGCGTCAATGTTTGACGCAAAGTTTCACCGCGCGCCAGTCGATCAAATCCTGCGTTGATTTCATCGAGAGCCAAAGTTTCGGACAATAATTTGTCTACGGGCAACTTACCTTCCTGATACCACTCGATATACCGCGGGATGTCTCGCGATGGCACACAGCTGCCGAGATAACTGCCTTTGATCGTACGCTCTTCTGCCACGATGCCGACCTGCGGTATCGAAAACATCGCTTGCGGATGGGCCAACCCCGCGGTCACCGTCGTCCCGCCGCGGCGGGTGATGCGATAGGCGAGTTCCATCGCTTTGACGACGCCTGCCATTTCAAATGCGAACTCGACACCGCCTTTGGTCAAAGAGCGAACCTTGTCGGCGCATTCAGGGTCGGCTGCATTGAAGGTATGCGTTGCCCCCAAGTTGCGCGCCATCGCGAGCTTGGATTCCGACAGATCGATCGCAATCAGCGTTGTCGCTTCCCGTAAACGCGCGCCGAGTAATGCGGCAAGTCCGACGCCCCCTAAGCCGATGACGGCAACCGTGCGCTCGCGTGGCAGATCGGCGGTGTTGATCACGGCGCCTGTACCCGTGATTACGGCACAACCGAAAACCGCCGCTTCGGCGAAGCCGAGTGAGCGATCGACTTTCACCAACGAGTTACGAGATACGGTCGCGTATTCGGCGAAAGCCGATACACCGAGATGGTGATTGAGCTCGAGCTCATGACGTCGCAAGCGACGCGAGCCACCTAACAAGGTTCCTGCCGTATTGGCGACGAGTCCCGGCTCGCACAGTGCGGGTCGACCGGAATGGCAGGGCTGACAAGTTCCGCAACTTGGCACGAAGGCCGTGACGACATGATCGCCCACGATAAGATCGGTGACACCCGCGCCGATTTCTTCGACGACACCCGCGCCTTCGTGGCCGAGCACCATGGGTAGTGGTCGCGGTCGATTGCCATCGATGACCGAGAGGTCGGAGTGGCATAGGCCTGCGGCCTTCATCTTGATGAGCACTTCGCCGGGCCCAGGTGGCGAAAGGTCGACATCGGCGATCTCGAGTGGGCGGGATTCGGCGTAGGGCGCCGGTGCGCCGGTTCGAACGAGGATGGCAGCGCGAGTTTTCATATATCCCGACGCTACGCGGTCGACGCGGGTGCTGGCAACTGTCCGGTTGGCGGGCGACAATGCAGCGGTCATGAGTACCCGCCCAGCGATCCCGCAGCGCAACGAGTTCCCGTATTTTCGGCCGATGATCACCCGTTGGCTCGACAATGACGCCTATGGGCACATCAACAACGTGGTGTACTACGAATACTTCGACACCACGGTGAATGCGTTTCTCATCGAAGCAACCAGCACTGACACGCGATCACTCGGGCAGATTGGCATCGTCGCCGAGACCGGCTGCGTATTTCACTCTTCGCTGTCTTTTCCGCAGCCTCTCGATATTGGTCTGGCTGTCGATCGTTTGGGTCGCAGTAGTGTCACCTACCGTTTGGGCGTATTTGCACAAGACGCCGAGTCGGCGGCGGCTACTGGTAAATTCGTACACGTCTATGTGGATGCGCAAACGCGCCGACCGGTCGAGATACCAGCGCTGATCCGCGCGGTCTTGGAGCCGCTGAGTCGATTCTCAGTCTCGACGTGAGCGCTGAGCACGCTCAAGACGGCTAATTCCTAGTGCGCCACTGCGTACGACTTCCACGATTTCGGCGCCTTTGCCGAGATCGATGACGAACTGATCGACCTCCTGCTCACTCGCCGTCAGCTCCACGATGAACCCATCGCTAGCTGGATCGAGCACTCGACCTCCGGCGCGAACGACGTAGCCACGTACCGCGTCCGACTGCTCGAGCCTAACCTTGAGTTTGAGCAGCACCAGTTCTCGCTCGATGTGTTCGCCCTGCGTCATATCTTCGACGCTGACCACATCGATCAGCTTATTGAGCTGACTAATGATTTGCTGGACGACCGAATCCGATCCGCGCGTCACTAGCGTGATGCGTGACACGGTTGCGTCATCGGTTGCGGCTACCGAGAGTGACTCGATGTTGTAACCGCGCGTGGAGAAGAGGCCAGCAACCCGTGTTAGGGCGCCGGCTTCGTTTTGCAGATGGATGGCGATGATGTGTCTCATGGGCGTGTCGTGGAGCATATTGCACGAAGCGGTCAAACTGGTAGTCTGAAAGACCCCCTGCCGGCTTTTCTCTCGGGTTTTACCTATGTCTGAGTCCACTGCTCCCAAGACCGTTTCCAGGCGCCATCCGAAGGCGGGCACGGTGATGACCGGAGCTGAGATGATCGTGCAGGTTCTCGTGGACGAGGGCACTACCGCCGTATTCGGTTATTCGGGCGGCGCGATTCTGCCGACCTACGATGCCGTCTTTTTGCACAACCAGGCTCAGGTAGATCATGGTGGTGAGCAGATGCCGCTGATCGTGCCTGCTAATGAGCAGGGTGCAGGCTTCATGGCCGCAGGTTATGCCCGTGCCAGCGGACGAGTCGGTGTTTGTCTGGTGACCTCGGGCCCGGGTGCGACCAACACCGTCACGCCAGTGCGTGATTCGATGGCTGACTCGATCCCGATGCTCGTGATCTGCGGTCAGGTTCCGACGGCGGCTATCGGCACCGATGCATTCCAAGAAGCGCCGGTCTCGGCCATCATGGGCTCGGTCGCCAAACATGTGTTCCTGGTTACCGATCCCGAAAAGCTCGAGGCAACGATTCGTACGGCATTTGAGATTGCACGCACGGGTCGACCGGGCCCAGTCGTGGTCGATGTGCCCAAAGACGTTCAGAATTGGTCGGGTACTTTCCGTGGCGAGGGCACCTTGCCAGTTCCCGGTTATCGGAAGCGCCTCTTCACCACGACGCATGCCGGTATCGAAGATGATGAAGCGGCTGCGTTTTTCGCGATGTTGCGTGATGCGAAGCGTCCGCTGATCTACGCGGGTGGTGGCGTGATTAATGGCGAGGCGTCGAGCGCGCTGACCGAGTTTGCCGAAACTTTCGGCATCCCGGTCGTGACGACCTTGATGGGTATCGGTGCATTCGACACGACGCATCGCTTGTCTATGCGCATGCTCGGCATGCACGGCGCGGCGTTTGCCAACTACGCGGTGGAAGATTGTGATCTATTGCTCGCCATGGGTTCACGCTTTGACGATCGCGTTGCAGGCGTTCCCAACAAGTTCGCGCCACGCGCCAAGAAAATAGCGCATATCGATATCGATCGAGCCGAGATCAACAAGGTCAAGAAGGTCGACTGGAGCCATGTGGGGCAATTACCCGAGGCCATTCTTGCCTTGACGGCATTCGGCCGAAAAACCGGGTTCTCCGCTGATTATTCACAGTGGCATCACGAAATCGAGGCACTGCGCACTCGACACGCGATGAACTACGACCGCAACAGCCCTTTGATTCAGCCGTACTATGTCATCGAGGAAATCAATCGCTTGACGCACGGGCAGGCAATCATCTCCACCGGTGTGGGTCAGCATCAGATGTGGGCTGCGCAGTATTTTGATTTCTGCAGGCCAAGGTTATGGCTGACCTCCGGGTCGATGGGCACGATGGGCTTCGGCCTTCCGGCAGCTATCGGCGCACAATTTGCTGATCCGAAAGCCCTGGTCATCGACATCGACGGCGACGCGTCAATCCGAATGAACTTCGGTGACCTCGAGACCGTGACCACCTATAACCTTCCGGTCAAGGTCGTTGTGCTCAACAATTTCGGTGACGGTATGGTGAAGCAATGGCAAAAGCTGTTCTTCAAAGGTCGCTTGTCTGCCAGCGATAAGTCGCTGCACAAAAAAGACTTCGTCAAGGCAGCGCAGGCCGACGGCTTCGAGTTTGCGGTGCGTCTCGATCGCAAGGAAGATGTGCCGCGCGTCGTTGAAGAGTTCATTCGTTACCCTGGCCCTGCATTCCTCGAAGTCATCATCGATCCTGATGCGGGCGTCTATCCGATGGTGGGTCCGGGACAATCGTACGATGCCATGATCACGGGCGATCACATCGTGGCGCGGCATGCACCCGTGAAGACCGATGCGCCTGGCCCCTCGGAAATGTTCTGAATGAAATACCTGCACACTATGGTGCGAGTCAGTGATCTCGATCGTTCACTGGCCTTCTATCGTGATGCGCTCGGACTCGAAGAAGTTTCGCGCAAGGACGTACCTCAGGGCCGATATACCCTCGTATTTTTAGCTGCTCCCGGTGACCATGCTGCGCAGGTCGAGCTGACCTTCAATTGGGACCCAGAGGTTTATCAAGGCGGGCGCAACTTCGGGCACCTGGCTTATGGTGTCGAGAACATCTACGCCAGCTGTCAGCGTCTGCTCGATCATGGCGTCACCGTTCTGCGTCCGCCTCGCGATGGCCGCATGGCCTTCGTGCGCTCTCCGGACGGCATCTCGATCGAGTTGCTACAGCAGGGCCCTGCATTACCGCCAGCCGAGCCGTGGGCGTCCATGCCGAATAGCGGAACTTGGTAATGAAAAACGTACGCAACATGACCCATCTTGGTTTATTGCTGATGTCTCTGTTGATGATGAGTCAGGCTCTGGCTTCTCCGGGCACAGATGCGTCAGTCGAGTTTCGGGCTGCGTTAGCGGCAGCGCCTGACGCGCGTCGTGGCGACCAGATCTTCGCAACCTGCGCAGCGTGTCACGGTGTCGATGGCTCCGGTCTGCCGGATGGCTCCGTCCCGGTGATTGGCTCTCAGCACTACTCGGTATTGCTTAGACAGCTCGTCGATTATCGTCACGCTGAGCGGTGGGATATCCGCATGGAGCACGTGTCGCAATTGAAGGTGATGCAAACCCCCCAAGATATGGCTGATGTCGCCGCACTCATTGCTTCGTTGCAACCGATGGGCCGCACTGTGCATGGCTCTGGTGAGTTTTTGATGGGCGGTGCGAAAGTGTATTTCGAGCGTTGTCAGGCCTGTCACGGTGCGACAGGTCAGGGCGATGCAGATCGTGGAATCGCTCGTTTGGCGGGCCAACATCCTGAGTATTTGCTTCGCCAGTTCATCGATGTGGTTGAAGCGCGGCGTCCGAGACTGTCCAAGACTCATGCGCCACTTATGCGCGAGCTACAGCGAGCCGAACTCGAGGGAATAGCCGATTATCTATCGCGTACTCGGCGATCGCGAGGGGATATTGCTCCGTAACCTAGCAGTTCGCTTATCGGCGCTTCTGTTGCCGTTTCTAGCGGCGTGCGCGACACCGGGCGCTTATCTCGGTGAGGCGATTACCCAAGTCGACGAAAGTCGAGGGTACCGACTTGCCAAATCGGTGGCCGATCGGCCTAAGGATGATCTGTTCGTCATCGTCAGCTTGTCCGGTGGTGGTCTTCGAGCTTCGGCGATGGCTTTCGGTATTTTCGAGCAGTTGGCTGCCGATCGTATCCAGCACGATGGCCGTCTACGTCGCATGCTCGATGAGGTCGATGTGATTTCGGCTGTATCGGGTGGTGCGATTCCGGCTGCTTATTTCGTGCTGCATGGCGACAAAATATTCGAGCGATTTCCACAGGATTTTCTGTATCGCGATTTCGCCACCGAAATGCGAAGAGAAATTCTGTTTGATCCCCGTAGCTGGTTTCGTCTGCAATCACGTAATTTTGATAGAGGCGATTTGTATGCCGAGTATCTCGACAGAAATCTGTTCGACGGCATCCGATATAGCGCTTTGATTAGCCGAGTCGATCGGCCTTTTCTCGTCATCAACGCAACGGATATCGGTATCGCAGGGCGTTTCGAATTCACGCAAGATACCTTCGACCTGTTGTGCCTCGATCTTTCCCGGTATCCCATTAGTCGTGCCGTTGCCGCATCCTCGTCCGTGCCGGCAGTACTAACGCCGATCACGATACGAAACAGCGCTGGTCGTTGCGGCTATCGAGTACCAAATTGGACGCTCCGCGCCATCGAGTCCGGAGATCATAGCTCCAGAGAGCATTTTCGGGCAGCAACGATGCTGGCTCGTAGTGATTCGAGAACTTATGGTTATCTGCATTTGATGGATGGGGCACTGAGCGACAACCTCGGGGTGCGCTCGACACTAGACGCTCTAACCGACGGTGACGATGCGCTGCACTTTCAGAATGCCCTGCAACGCAGCGGAATTAGAAAATTGGTTTTCATCACGTTGAACGCATCTGATACTCAGTGGGCTCGTATCGCTGGCAGACGTAGCCCACCCGATGTGCTCGACATGTTGAAATTGGTTGGTACCGTGCCGATGGATCGATATTCGGTCGAGAGTAAAGCGTTGCTTAAAGAAACATTGGCTCGTTGGGTTGGCCGACTGTCTCCGGAAAGTGCCGGCACCGCACTGTATTTCATTGATCTCAGTCTCGATAGCTTGCGTGATAACCCTAGGTTCAAGGCAGTCACGCAGATTGAGACTACGTTTAGCTTGAAACGATCTCAGGTAGATGAACTGCGATGCGCTGCCAAACTGCTCCTCAGTGGCGATCCTGAGTATCAGCGATTGTTGAGCTCTCAGGGAGGTGGGGTCACTGCTCCCGCCGCTTGCTCCTGGTGACTTGCTCTCCTCACCACGTCATGGAGATGCCCTTGGTCTTGAGATAGGGCTCGAGGCCCTCTTTACCGAATTCGCGACCCCAGCCCGATTGCTTGTTACCACCGAAGGGCATGGCGGGATCGAGCGCCGCATGCATGTTTACGCTGACTTGTCCGGAGTCGATCTTGCGGACCATCTGCATTGCGATCCCAAGATCACGTGTCCAGACACTGCCGGATAGACCATAAATGGTCGAGTTAGCTTCGCGGGCAACCTGATCGAGATCCTCATCACCAAATCGATGTACGCATAGCACGGGCCCGAATATTTCGTTCTTGACCGGCGTCATTTCCGGCGTGGTCTGGGTGAGTACCGTCGGTTCGAAAAAGTAGCCGGGGCGAGTCGGCGATTTGCCGCCGCATACGATTTCCGCACCTTCTTTTCGACCCGCCTCGACGAAGCCCTCTACCCGTTCGCGCTGCTTGGCCGAGATCAGTGGACCGAATTCCGACGTTGGATCGAGACCGGGACCGAGCTTCATCGCGTTTGCAATGGTTGCAATGCCCTCGACTACGGCATCGTGAATTTTCTCGTGAAGAAAAAGCCGAGTGCCTGCCATACAGTTCTGGCCTTGCAGGAAGAAACAAGCTCGTGCCGCACCGGGAATCACTTGCTCCAGATCGGCATCGGCGAACACCACCACCGGTGACTTTCCACCGAGCTCGAGTGAGACCTTTTTCAAGTTGCCCGCAGCCGCGCGTACGATTGAACGGCCAACTTCCGTCGAACCGGTGAAGGCAATCTTATCGACTCCCGGATGTGCAGCGAGCGCAGCACCGGCGGTTGCGCCATAGCCATTGACGATATTGACGACGCCGTCTGGAACACCGGCTTCCTGACAGATTTCAGCAAGGCGCATCGCCGTTAACGGCGTGAGTTCGGCGGGTTTCAGGACAACCGTGCAGCCAGTAGCGAGTGCGGGCGCGAGCTTCAACATCACCATCGGCAGCGGTGAGTTCCACGGTGTGATGGCTCCGACGACACCGATCGGTTCGCGCAGAGTGAAAGAAATTGCTTCACCGGGGAGTTTGCCTTGCGGTGCCGCAGGCAGGGTGGCCCCCTCGATTTTGGTTGGCCAGCCCGCGTAATAGCGGAAAAACTCGGGGACCACCATGCCGCAGACATACTGCGCGAGTGGTGTCGGTAGGCCGTTATCCAGGATTTCGAGTTCGCACAGTTGCTGAAAATTAGCTTGGATCAGATCAGCGATCTTCCATAGCACCACACTGCGCTGCGCGGCCGTGAACTTCGACCATGGCCCCTCGAACGCTATTCGTGCTGCTTTTACTGCCGCATCGATTTCTGCGGCGCCACCTGCACTACATTGGGCGATGCGCAACCCCGTTGCAGGATCATGGATGTCGATAGGCTCATCCGAACCACCATGCTCTACACGGCCGTTGATAAAATGGCCGTGTTTTCGCGCCAAAAACGCCAGTGTTTCTTGAGAGAGCTGCGGATAGGTCTTGAGCAGTTCCTGCATGTGACACCCTTGATCCAAGTACCGAGTTAAGACTCGTCGATCGTAAGGTGCGGGCGCTCGCTTTGGCGCCGAGGTAGCAGGCGTGCGACCAATGCGTGGCCGCACGCCTGCCTTGAGAGAATCAATCGACTTTGTAATTCACCGACAGGAAGTATTCACGCGGGCGGATCGGAATGAATCCGCCGAGGAAGCCACGTGAGCCGGTCTGGATCACGTACTCGTCAGTGAAGTTCTTGGCAGAGGCTCGCACGGACCACGCTTCGCTGAAAGCGAGGTTCACGAATGCATTGCCTTGGCCATAGCCCTTGACGAGAAAGTCGTTGGTTGCACCCGTGATGTAGTCGTCCGTCTGGAACCAATCGGCACCAAAGCTCAAACGTCCGAGTTCTGTATCGAGACCATAATCAAAGCCGATGGTGAACGAGCTCGAAGGCGTTTGCGGCACCGTCGGATTGACGCCGAAGTTTTTCAGCGAGTTTGCCGGCGCACTGCTTGGAGCAACCTCATCGTACTTGCCATCCATGGCGAAGGTGCCACTCAGGAAAACGGTCAGCCCATCGGCCGGAATCGCGGTAACTTCGACTTCGAGTCCGCGTACGGTTGCCTTACCCGCGTTCTGCACCGGGAAGGTGGCCGTTCCGTTCGGCAAAATGACGGTCGCGTTCAGCGTCAGATCATCGGCCTTCTGCAGGAAGTAGTTGGCGTTGACGCGCAGACGACTGCCGAGAAGATCCGTCTTGATACCGGCTTCGTAGGTGGTATTCGTCTCTGGCGCATATGGCGTCAGCGCGTCGTTGAAGCCGAAGATTGCGATGCCGTTGTAGCCGCCCGACTTGAAGCCGCTCGCTACCGAGGCATAGAGCAACATGCTATCGATGTTCTCGTTGTCGCTTGCGACCTTGTAGT
>CAIVYV010000361.1 GCA_903910215.1 uncultured Pseudomonadota bacterium | reverse complement strand
CTCGTCGGCATGGCGCGTTGGTCACGTCCGATGGGGGATCTCTTCGGTGCCACGGGGGTACGCTTCTTCGTCGAAGGTGATATGCAGAGGCAATCGAAGCGTTACCTCGACTTCTACAACCTCGTGCAGTTCGATGCTTACACCATCGGCAACGTGCGTATCGGCATGACCTCGGATCGTTGGGACATGCAGGTGTTCGTCAACAACATCACCGACGACGACACGGTGCAGGGTGGCAGCGCTAATCCGGGCGACGTGGCTCAGTCGCTGGCTGATCCCAGCAACTTCTCGCCGGCCAACACCGCGGGTGTCGCACTGCCGGATCCGCGTATCGTCGGATTCCGCTTCGCGTATCGATTTGGCGGTCGTTAAGTCGGGATACGATTTATCGGGTTGATCCCGATACACTCCAACGGGTCGCAGCCTCACGGTTGCGACCCGTTTTTCATTGGTCATGAGGAAGCGACGTGTTTGAAGGTCGGCATCTAATCGATGGAGAGCTCACGCTGGGTGAGGGTGGTACAGCGGGCCAATGGATCGAGAGTCACGAGCCCGCGACGCTCAAGCCACTCGGGCGAGTGCCAGTGGCGACGGCGGCCGATGTGGATCGCGCGGTGCAGACAGCGGCGCGAGCGCAGCGTGATTGGGTCGGTTTGTCCGTCTGGGAGCGCGCTGCTCGATTGAGATCGCTCGCGGCTGCGATTCGAGCACGAGGCGCCGAGATCCTCTCGCTGGAGGCGCGCGATACCGGTAACACCATTGGCAAGCTGCGCGCCGATGTGGAGATTGCAGCGGGTTATCTCGAATACTTCGCCGGGCTCGGTAGCGAATTGAAGGGCGAGACCATTCCCGCCACGGCGCGCGGTCTGCATTACACGGTGCATGAGCCCTACGGCGTGGTGGCACGCATCGTCCCCTTCAATCATCCGTTCATGTTTGCTGCAGCGCACCTAGCCGCACCGTTGATGGCGGGCAACGCCGTCGTAGTTAAGACGCCTGAAACCAGTCCGCTATCGGGATCGGTGTTGGGCGAGTTGGTGCGCGACACTTTACCGAGTGGTCTCGTGAACATTGTCCATGGCTACGGCGCGCCTGCGGGTGATGCCTTGGTACGGCATCCGCTAGTACGCCGCATCGGTTTCACCGGATCGGTTTCAACTGGGCTCGCCATTCAGCGTGCGGCGGCGGAGTCGGCTGTCAAACACGTGAGCCTCGAGCTTGGCGGAAAGAACCCCTTCATCGTCTTTCCGGACGCCGATTTGGATCGCGTCGTGGAGATAGCGGTCGCAGGAATGAATTTCTCATGGGCGGGTCAGTCGTGCGGCTCGACGAGTCGCTTACTGTTGCATGCCGACATTCATGACGAGATCGTTGAACGTGTCGCGACGCGGATGCGCGCACTGCGCGTAGGCGATCCGTTGGATCCAGCCTCCGAGATGGGCCCCGTCAATTCATCGAAACAGTTCGAACGTATGCAAGATTTCATAGCCGGGGCGGCAGCGCAGGGCGCTCGGTTGGTTACAGGTGGCGTGAGGCCGGCCGGAGTAACCTTCGCACGGGGTTATTGGCTAGAGCCCACGCTTTATGCGGATGTGACACAAGACATGCGAGTTGTGCGTGAAGAAATCTTTGGTCCGATCGTTTGTGCGCAGCGCTGGCACCGAGAGTCCGAGGTGATCGAACTTGCGAACGACTCTCCCTATGGATTGACGGCGGCCGTTTGGACGCGCGATCTCGCCACCGGATTGCGGATGACGCGCGCGATCGAGGCAGGCACGGTGTGGCTGAATACGGCGGGGCAGCACTTCGTCGGCGCACCCTTTGGGGGCTGGAAAGACAGCGGCCTCGGCGGTGAGGAGTGCCTCGAGGAGCTATATAGCTATTCGCGCCTCAAAGCCGTTCACGTGCCCGCTTGAAGGCTTGCCACAAAAGATAGGCGGCAATCGGATTGGCGATAGTGGAGACGAGCGCCATCGAATAGCCAACCTTGCTTTCGTCACCGAAGATGAAGTCGGTCGAGAAGCCAACGGCGAACGGCCCGAGAGTGGCGCCAACGAGCACCAGCGACAATTGATAGGCCGCGCCAAATTGGGCTCGCATGCGATCAGGCGTGATCGCCTGCACATACGCGCCAGCGGGGCCCGTCGCTGCAGAGCCAAAGAAAAACGTAAAAAAGATCAATGCGGCGTGCGCCTGCATCGTCGGCATGAACGGTGCGAGTATCGAAGGCAATACCAAGCCGAGCCCGCAATAGAACAACACTCTCAATTTCGCGCGATGATCACCTTTCGACTCGAGATGATCTGACCACCAACCTCCTGCAAAAGCACCCAGTAGCCCACCAACCAGTGCGACGGTGCCGATGGTCAATGCCGATTCGGCAGGCGTCGCACCGTACTGACGTTGATACAGCGCTGGCGTCCACGTCATGACTGCGAAGGCCGTGACGGCGGTCGAGCCGTAGCCGGCAAAAACGTACCCATAGCGTGCGAGATTCGCTTTGAAGTGAGCGCGAGTCTCCTGCAGCGTGGCCGGCGGACCCTGTTGCGCGCGCGGAGGTTCCTTGACGAACAGCATCAACAGAGCGACGGGCAGCCCGAGCAAGCCGATGACGACCATGACGAGTCGCCACCCCGAGATATCGCCGACGATGGGCCAAGTCACCGTGCCCTGTGACATTACCCAGGCGATCGTGGCGCCACCGAGCAAATAAGCGAGACCTGTCCCTGCCGTGACCCCGGCACTGAAGACGCCGATGGCGAGGGAGAGTCGCTGCGGAGGGAAATAGCCCGCGAGCATGGAGTAGGCGGACGGCGAGAGGGTGGCTTCGCCGACACCAACGCCGATACGGTATAGAAAGAGCTGGGCGTATGACCGTGCGGTGCCTGCCAGCGTGGTCATGCTGCACCAGAGTACGATGCCGCTGGTGATGATCCATTTGCGGCTATAACGGTCAGCCCAGCGCGCGATGAGAAGACCCATGCCGCAATAGAAGATCGCGAACGCGGCGCCTGCGAGCAGGCTGAACGCAGTGTCGGATATTTGCAGATCCGCTTTGATGGGCTGAACGAGTAGCGACAGGATCAACCGGTCGATGAACGAAACGCAGTTGGCAAGTGCGAGCACTAGCACCACAAACCAAGCGTAGAGCGGGTTCGAATAGGTCTGCGTTTGGGATGTGGTCACGCTGTCGTCCCCCATTGGTTTTTATTCGAGTGGCTGGAGTATATCTCCCTTAGGGGAGGTGACCTGCTTGATCGGCAAATTACTCAAATGGATGCTCGGAACGCTGGGGCTCAGCTTGTTGGGCGTTGTCTTGCTCGGTGTGTGGGCTGCATGGATTTATCGCGATCAGCCAGCCGCTGAAGTTGAGGCTCGTTGGGCGGACGATCGATCTCGCTTCGTCGAGATCGACGGCGTCCGGTTGCATTACCGCGATGAGGGCGAGGGACCGGTCGTGATCTTGCTACATGCGAATTATTCGAGCCTGTTCATGTGGGAGCCGTGGGTTAGCGCGCTCAAGGACGGATATCGCGTCATTCGGGTCGATCTGCCCGCGCACGGTCTCACCGGCCCTGAACCTCAAGGCAACTACACGCTTGATCGAATTCAATACCTCATTGAATCCTTCATCGACTCCCGCGGTCTTGATCGCGTAACGCTCGCGGGCACTTCCATCGGCGGTACGGTTGCCATGCGTTACGCCGCCGATCATCCCGAGCGCGTCGAGCGATTGGTGCTCATCAGCCCCGGCTCTTTAGAAAAGCGAGTTCGAGGTCGGACCAAAGGTGCCGATATTCCGACCGTGGCGAACGTGATTGCTTATGTGGCGCCGCCTGCCTTTACTCGGTTCATGTTGGAAAACGACTACGGGGATCCTGCCAAAGTGAGCGATGCGGTCGTCGATGAGTGGTATTCGATGTGGCGTCGTGAAGGGAATCGGTTGGCGATGATCGAGTTATTGCGGCAGTACGTCTCTGGCGGAGTCGAAGAGAAAATCCGCTCGGTCAAAGTGCCGGTGCTGCTGATCTGGGGTGAGAGAAATAAGCGCGTGCCTTTGTCGCTGGCGTACGAGACGCGAGACTTACTGAAGAAATCACCCGAGGTTCGTCTCGAGGTGCTGCCCGGGATCGGGCACATGTTGGTCCAGGAAGCGCCGCTCGAGAGTGCTGCGGTGATGCGTCGCTATCTGGATGAGTTCAAAGAAAAAGACGCCACTAGAACTTCGGCGATCGTTTCTCCATGAAGGCGCGAGCTCCTTCGAGAAACTCAGGCGAAGAAAAGCTCTCGTCGTAGTAGCGCTTAGAAGCAGGAGTTTCGGCATCCGTGCCCGCGCTGATCAGGCTTACCACGGCTTTAG
>CAIVYV010000360.1 GCA_903910215.1 uncultured Pseudomonadota bacterium | reverse complement strand
GGAGAAACATTTCCGTTGATCGAGACAGAAGATAAACAAATGGGCGCGTTGCGGAAGAGAGCCAGTTGATAGGACGCGAGATCAGTCGCGCAACGGCTTCCGGATAGGTCTGCGCAATTCGCTTTGGAATCAGCTCGCCAATGACAATCGAAAAGTAAGTGATGACGATGACAACGATCCCCGTCGAGATGTAGTTGGCGTATTCCGCTTTGGCGCCGAGGCCCCGAAAAATATCCTCTAGCGGTTGAGCCAAAGCCGCTTCGCCAACGATGCCGCTCAACACACCGATGGATGTAATGCCAACCTGAACGGTCGATAAGAAACGATTCGGATTGTCGGCAAGCTTCAATGCTTGTTTAGCGCCGTCATCGCCCTGCTCCGCAGCAGTCTCTAATCTGACTCGCTTGGCAGTCAATATCGCAAGTTCGGCCATGGCGAAAACGCCATTTAACAAAATCAGTCCGATGAGTACTGCGATTTCCATGGTGCGAAAAACAACCCTCCGACCAAAAATTGGACATTCATTCTAGCTTCTATCTCTCAGGAGTATTCGAAGCACTCTGATTTCCGAGGCTTTTTTGATAAGCACGGAGGGACGCTTACATGAGCGTCGTCGAGAAAATGATTTTGAACTTCAAGCGTACGCTAAAGTTCACCGCGAGATCACTTGCCCCATCGCCAACGCGGTGGCTCACCGGTGAGCCAGCAAATGAATACGAAAACGGCCGTTACGGCGTGGACATAAACCATAAAGCCGATCAACTCTTGATGTGGTGGGAACCAGAGATACCCCAGCGGTAAGCTCAGCAGGTACGCTACGAAAACGATCCATCCCTGCCAGGTGATCGGGAAGTCCCATCCCCAACCGTAGGTCTTGGCAGGAAACCAATATGGCGGACCACGTCGCAAATCCGGCCTCCTTGACGATCAGTCCTTGTAAAAGGGCTCAACGACACCCTTGCGAGTGATTGTCAGAGGCCTACCGCGACGATCCAAGGTCTTGCCGATCGCTGTACGAATCCAACCCTCGGAGATGCAGTACTCCTCAACGTTGGTGTACTCAACACCATTTAAGCGAATCCCCACGCTGCGCGAGAGAATCGCCTCGTTGTAATGGCGGCTCGTCGGATCGACGCTGAGACGGTCTGGAAACGATGGTGTGTCGGTTGAAGTCATGGCGCAATCATAGCCCACAATCCGGACGGTCTATACTCGCTCGGCTGCCCACTGAGATTGGAGTCGCCCCATGTACCACCACGGCCTAATCGCCCCGGTCATCGCATTGGTTTGCTGGACCTTGGCAGTGATGATTTGGCTCGGATACGAACGCGTTCGAAACATCAACCGCTTGAAACTATCGCCTGACGCGGGAAAGTTTGCGCGCGATCTCAACGCATTGATGCCTGATCGAGCCAAACAGGTATCAGACAACTACATGCATCTGATGGAACAGCCGACGCTGTTCTACGCGGTGTGCTTTAGCCTGCAGTTCCTTGGTCAAGGCGAGCATCCGGTTAACATCGGATTTGCTTGGGGTTACGTCAGTGTCAGAGTGCTTCACACGCTCGTTCACTCGACTTTCAACGACGTACGTATTCGCTTTTTCCTGTTTTTATTATCCAGCGTTTTTCTCGTTGGACTCGTGACACACGCGGTGCTCGGGATGTTTCGCTTCTCGCATCATCTCTGAAAGATAAAAACCAACCTCGAATGCGTTGACAGTCAAGCGCGCGCCTACTGCGAATATGTAATGACCCACCGATATCTGCACAGGTCAGGCCGCTAGAGCATACGCCATAGCGGGGGTTTTCATGTCGAGAGCCTGGTGGGGCCGTCGGGTGTTGTAGAAGCGGATCCACTCTGCGATGACACGCGAGGCGTGTTGTTGAGTTTCAAAGCG
>CAIVYV010000359.1 GCA_903910215.1 uncultured Pseudomonadota bacterium | reverse complement strand
GCACCGAATCACGCGAGTACGGATCGAACCGCTCCTTCACGCGAACGTTGATCATCACCTGCGGTAGCAACTGCAGGCCCGCAGTCAATTCGGCGAGCGACTTACCGGTGTCGCACATCACGCCCAGTACCTGCAGGGCTGCGATCATCGCATCACCGGTCGTCGTCTGATCGAGCGTGAGCAGATGCCCCGAGGTCTCGCCACCGAGCACACCACCCGTCTCGCGCAACTTCGCTAACACATAGCGATCGCCCACTGCTGCTCGTTCGAAGCCGATGCCTTTGTCACGCAGCGCACGCTCGAGACCGAAATTCGTCATCAGGGTGCCAACGACCGGGCCACGCAAGGTACCCGCCGCATGTTTGGCGAGCGCAATCACATAGAGCAATTGATCGCCATCGACCTTACGCCCCAGATGATCGACCATCACGAGACGATCGCCATCGCCATCAAGAGCGATACCGACCTGCGCTTTTACGCCTGGCACCGTCAATTGCAGCAATTCGGGCGAAGTGGATCCGCAGCCTTCGTTGATGTTGCGACCGGTCGGCGAGCAGCCGATCGGCACGATCTCGGCGCCGAGGTCCGTGAGGATGCGCGGCGCGACCTTGTAGCCCGCACCGTGCGCACAATCGATCACGATCTTCATACCCTTGAGGCTTTTGCCCGCCGGAAACGTGGCACAACAAAAATCCTGATAGGCCTTGCGAGTCTTATCGACGCGCACGGCACGACCGAGACGTCCAGACTCGACGGTGGTGGCGCCATTAGCCAACTCGGCTTCGATGCGCTCCTCAGCCTCGTCCGACAACTTGCCGCCGTCGGCATCGAAGAACTTGATGCCGTTGTCGTAGTACGGGTTGTGAGACGCGCTGATCACGACGCCGAAACGACAATTGAAATGGCGTGCCATGAACGCAATGCCGGGCGTCGGCAAAGGACCGATCAACAGCACATCGAGCCCCGCGGCAATGAACCCGGCCTCGAGAGCCGCTTCGAACATGTAACCGGAGAGCCGCGTGTCCTTGCCGATGAGGACAGTGCCACCCTGCGGAGCAAGCACACGCGCGGCGGCACTCGCTAACCGCAGTGCGAAATCCACGGTCAATGGTTCCTGCCCCACCGTGCCGCGTACGCCGTCGGTACCGAAGTATTGTCTACCCATGTTCTGTATCAGCCCCGATTCTCTGAACGCTCTGAATTCTTAGCTGGATGTCGTCTCGTCGCGGAACGCGCGCCACACCTTGAGCGCATCAACGGTCTCGGCAACATCGTGGACGCGAATGATACGCGCACCGCCTTCGCATGCGGCGAGCGCTAGCGCGAGACTCCCCGCCAATCGAGCCTCGACGGGCCGACCCGTGAGCCCTGCCAACATCGACTTGCGCGACAAGCCGGCGAGCATCGGCACCCCGAGCGACTTGAGTTCACCGAGGCGCCGAAGCAAAGCGAGATTGTGCGGCAGCGTCTTGCCGAAACCGAAACCCGGATCGATCACCAATCGATCATCCGAGATGCCCGCAGCACGACAAGCCTGCAGTCGCTCCCCAAGAAAATCGCGAATCTCGGCGACGACGTCAACGTAGTTCGGAGCCTGCTGCATCGTGCGCGGCTCACCTTGCATGTGCATCAGGCATACCGCCGCGTTGCTCGAGGCCACCGCCTCCAGTGCGCCGGGTCGGCGCAGTGCATAAACATCGTTGATGAGCTGCACGCCAAGCGCGAGACCCGCGCGCATCACGTCAGGCTTACTGGTATCGAGCGAGACGAGCGCGCCTCGCTCGATCAAGGCACGCAGTATGGGTTCAACTCGCTGCCACTCTTCGTCGGCCGAAACCTCGGCAGCCCCAGGGCGTGTCGACTCACCGCCCACATCGATGATGTCGGCGCCGGCAGCGCGCATTCGTTCGGCGGAAGAAATCGCTGCCGCCACGTCAACGAAGCAACCGCCATCGGAAAAGGAGTCGGGCGTGACATTGAGCACGCCCATGACTCTCGGTAGACGCAAATCGAGGACTCGATCTGCGCAGCGAAGTGACATCAGCCGGCGCTGCCCTCACCGGCTGGCGTCGCACCAATGCCGCCCGACGGCGCCGGACGCGGCGGTGTGTCACCTCCGGTCGGACCGCTCGACGCGGAATCATCCCAGCCAGAGGGCTCACGCGGCGGGCGCCCTTCCATGATGTCCTTGATCTGACCGTCGTCGATCGTCTCGAACTTCATCAAGGCGTCGGCCATGGCGTGCAGCTTGTCGAGGTTGGTCTGCAGGATGTCTTTAGCACGCTGGTAGTTGCTCTCGATGACGCGACGTACTTCCTGGTCGATCGCATGCGCCGTCTCGTCCGAGACCTGCTTGGTCTGCGTGACCGAGCGGCCGAGGAATACTTCGCCGGACTCTTCGGAATAGGTCAAAGGACCCAGTTTGTCCGAGAGGCCCCACTTCGTAACCATGTTGCGTGCGAGATCCGTCGCACGCTCGATATCGTTCGAGGCACCGGTCGTGACCGAATCGACGCCGAAGATAATCTCTTCGGCGATACGCCCGCCGAAGAGCGTAGTGATGCTCGACTCGATGCGGCGCTTGCTCATGGAATAACGATCCTGCTCCGGCAGGAACTGCGTCACACCGAGCGCGCGACCGCGCGGAATGATCGTGACCTTATAGACAGGATCATGCTCGGGCACGGAGATGCCGACGATGGCGTGACCCGCTTCGTGAT
>CAIVYV010000358.1 GCA_903910215.1 uncultured Pseudomonadota bacterium | reverse complement strand
TCGATCATCTACAAGGGCGCGCTCTTCAAGGTGGGCGGCGCGGTCTACGGCCGCGATTCGTCGGCGTTCATCCGCAACTGCCGCTTCGAGGGCAACCGCTCCGACTATGGCGGCGGCGCGTACCTCCTCTACTGCAACATGACGGTCGAGGACTGCGTGTTCTCGTCGAACACCGGCATCTCGCAGGGTGGTGGACTCATGGTCTTCGGCACGACCGGCGTCGTGCGCAACTGCAGCTTCACCGGCAACCAGTGCGGCATCGCGGGCATCGGCGGCGGAAGCGCCTTCAAGGCTGCCGGAACGCTCAATGCGGGCGAGACCGTGCTGTTCGACGGCTGCACCGTCACCGGCAACTCCTCGGGCGTCGAGGGTGGCGCCGTGGAGTTCTACGAAAACGTCGAGCTCAACCCCGGCACGCTGCGGATCGTGAACAGCACCATCACCGGCAACCGCTCGGGCACAGGTGCCCTCAACGGTGCCGGTGGCCTCATGATCACCGGCCGCATGCAGAGCTGCATCGTCGACGATGGCACGGTCCTCTGCGAGAACCTCCCGCGCAATGTCGAGGGTGCGTTCTTCATCGCCGGCAGCCCGACCATCTGCGACTGCCTCGCCGACCTCAACGGCGACGGCGTGGTGAGCGGCGGCGACCTCGGGCTCCTGCTCAACGCGTGGGGCCCGACCGCACCGAGCGGCGCGGGCGATGTGAACCACGATGGCCTGGTCGACGGCGCCGACCTGGCGCTCATGCTCAACAGCTGGGGTTTCTGCCGATAGGCATTCGCGTTTTTGTTTCAGATTTTGGCTACCACATCGATTACAGAATCAGTTGTTCATGATGATTGCTAATCGCTTGCATCCGTCGGCGCGGTCCACTGGTGTTCACTTGAACGCACGGACTATCGACGATGCCCGTGACGGAAGAGTCCAACCACCACAATCGTTCAATCGAGAATCGATAATGAAGCGACCACTTATCCTGACTTGTGTCTTCACGCTCCTCGTCGTGTCTTCGGCGGCTGCCCAACTGTTCCCGTGCCAGTTCACAGTCAATTCGCCCAACAACCTCAATGCGGGTGCGAGTGTTGTCGCCGATATCAATGGTGATGGACAGAGCGACATCGTCACGAGCTCTCCTGCTGGTTTGACGAGTTTGATCGCAACCGCTGCTGGCGCGTTCCAACCACTACCTGGCCCTGGCCAGTCGACGGAGACGGTGCCGGGCGGCTTGGTCGTGGCGGACTTCAATGGAGATGGAAAGCTTGATGTAGCAAGATCATCGTATGAGAACAACAACCCGTCCCTTGCGAGGGTCGTAATCGGCTTCGGAACGGGATCGGGCAGTTTCACAGGCGAGATCCAACTGCTCGCGGGTAACTGGGCTGTGGAGGTAGAGGCAGGGGATATCGATGGTGACGGTGATGTCGACATCGTCTGTGGAACCGAGACGATCGGGATCCAGGTTTGGAAGAACAACGGAAACGGAACGTTTGGTACGCGGGCGAGCTATGCCGCAGGCAGCATCAATCGTCAGATGGAATTGAAGGACGTCAGTGGTGATGGGAGACCTGATGTCATCCTCAACAACGAGACCACGAATCAGCTCAGCGTGATGGTCAACAGTGGCTCGGGAACCTTTCCAACGCGCGCCGTCTATCCGACAGGGAGCTATCCGACCGGAATCGTGGTTGCAGACCTTGATGCAGACGGTGATCGCGATGTGGCTGTCGGACATAGATTTACCACCGAGATCCGTCTCTTCCGTAACAACGGCAGTGGCGTGCTCTCTTCATGGCAGACCATTCCCAATCCAGTGAGTGGATCGATCGGGGTTTTGCTGTCAGGTGACTATGACGGCGATGGTGATGTAGACATCACATGCGTGAGCGGCTTCGAAGGAACCGCTCGATGGCGGCACTATCTCAACAGTAATGGCAGTTTCGCTGCGGGCCAGCTCGAAGGTAGTTCCGCGACGGGAGTCTGGGCGGTAGCCGGCGCATTGGACGCTGATGGTCGGCCCGACGTTCTTTTGGCAGAGACCTACATCGGATCCGCGTCAGTCATGTACCGAGGCCTCTACACGGATTGTCTTTCCACAGTCTTTGTGCCCTCTCAGTTCGCATCAATTCAAGCCGCCATTGATGCGACATCGATTGGCGCGGAGCGCATCGTGCAGGTCGCCCCCGGCACCTACACCCAGCCCTTCTCCCTCAACGGCAAGAACGTCGTCATCCGCGGCGCCCCTGACGGCAGCACGATCCTCGACGGCACGGGATTCACCACCTCCATTGCGCAGTGTGTCGACAACGAGCCATCGACCGCTGGGCTCGAGAACCTCGTCTTCCGCAACGGCACATCGGGCACGCCCTTCCCCACTGCGGAGAAGATCACGGTCGGCGGCGCCGTCTACGCTCAGCCATCCTCGATCTTCATCAGGAACTGCCGGTTCGAGAACTGCCGTGCCGACTACGGTGGCGCCGTGTACCAGAAGCAGGGCGCCCTTCGTTGGGAGAACTGCGTCTTCATCAACAACACCGCCAATGTGCATGGCGGAGCGGCGCTGATCTACAACACAACCGGCAGCATCACCGGTTCGTCCTTCACGAGCAATCGCTCCGGTGTGTTCGGACCCGGCAGCGGCAGCGCCATCATGATCGTCGGTTCCAATGGTGATGGTGAGACTGTTCTCATGGAGTCATGCACGGTGACGAACAACTACGCGGGTGACTCCGGCTCTGCGATCGAGGTCTACGAGCACGCGAAGTTCCATCCCGTAGTTGCGCGTATCGTGAATACGCTGGTGAGCGGCAATGTTTCGGGGGATCCGATTCTTTCGGGTGCGGCAGGACTTCGCGTGCTCGGTCAGCAGAGCAGCTGTGTCCTTTCGGGAACGACCTCGATTTGTTCGAATGCGCCTTTCAATGTCGACGGCCCGTTCCTTCTGGAGTCTCCGACGTCGGTCTGCGACTGCCTCGCCGACCTCAACGGCGACGGCGTGG
>CAIVYV010000357.1 GCA_903910215.1 uncultured Pseudomonadota bacterium | reverse complement strand
GGCGCAGGCGTTCTGATGGCCGAGGCGCAGATGCAGGCGCAGCCTAATACTTTTGTCCGTTAGGGCGACTAGATCAATATGCACATTGGGCGCACCCCTCAACTTCGGGATCACTGGCCCGCGAATGGCCCGGCCAAGCGTGATTATCGCTGCTCCCGCTGCGGCAAGCGTTGGCAATCCGCAGCCGGTTGGCTACCGGCAACACGAGAATGCGAGGAGTGTCGCCCAAAAACATTGTTGCTCGATTCAGGGCGATTGAAGCGCGGCTGGATTGCCTAAGTGCGTCGAGAAGCGAGACGGACTTCTTAAAGCGATAGATTAATCGGGTAAGTCGCGCCGCCTGCCAAAAAGGTGCCTGCGCCTTGCAAGAAGGCATGGTGTATCGTACAAAGTATTTCCTAATCAGCAGCGAACGGGAGTCAATATGAAAACCCAACGCAGTTTTGATTGGTATCTCATGTTTTTGATTTTGCTCTTGATGCTGTGGTCGACGGTACCGATCTACATCTCATACATGCTCCAACACGGCTAGTTTGAGGCGAGGAGCCATGTTAGACCGCTTCGCTGTCACGCGAGGCAGCCCGAGCCATCGTTATTGAGGCGGAGCGGCAGGGCCTCTGGGCTAATGAGGACGCCATAGCGCTCTCGTTCGGTGGGAGATCTATCGCTAATTGAGTGACGAGAATTGCTAGTACGGCCGTGAGTGCTCAGCGTAGTCTCCGGTTTCGTAGGTCATCAAGGCTCACGTAGCTAGAGCGACGCTAAAACTATCGTCATGGTTTGATGTTTTCGATGCATGGGTTAGAAAGAGTCATCTCTTCGACGACTTTTCATTAGTTAGGAACTGGACTGCGTCGGCCTTCTCGATACGCTTTTAGACAGTGACTTCAGACTACTACGACAATCAAGCCTCAAACCTTGCCGCCGCCTACGAATCTCTCGAGACGTTAAGGCTTAATGCATGGTTGCAAGACTTTGTACCGCGTGCGCCAGCTTGTGCGCTCGACGTTGGTGCGGGCTCGGGGCGCGATGCTGCATGGCTTGCCTCTCTTGGCCTTGATGTAGTGGCTGTGGAGCCCTCGGCGGCGATGGTGAGAGAGGCTCGTCGATTTCATCCTGAAGCGGCTATCGATTGGATTGAAGGCGATTCGCTACCGGGGCTCGAGCGTACGCTGCGTCGGGGGCAAGCCTTCGATTTTATATTATTGAGCGCGGTGTGGATGCACGTGCCGCGTACAGAGCGATCGCGTGCATTTCGGAAACTCATCTCACTGATGAAGCCAGGCGCGAGGATGGCGATCACCCTGCGTCATGGCCCGTCTGCGCCGGGGCAACTCATATACGATGTATCGGCGGCGGAGATCGAATCGCTCTGTCGTGATCATGGTGCTTATATCGAGCGGCGTAATGACGCCGTGCCGGATCAGGGTGGGCGTAGCGAGGTGAGTTGGACGCAGCTCGTCGTACGGCTACCGGACGACGGTACCGGTGCCTTACCACTGTTGCGGCAGGTGATCCTGAACGACAGTAAAGAGACGACGTACAAGCTGGCTTTGCTGCGCGCCTTCTGTCGGATTGCGGACGGTGCTGCGGGTCTCGTTCGAGTGCGGGGCGACGATTATGTTGCCGTACCACTTGGTCTGATAGGGCTGTATTGGCTGCGACTGTTTAAGCCGCTGCTCAAAGAAGGTTTTCCCCAAGCGCCCGATAATCTCGGTCTTTCGAAGCTAGGTTTTGTCAAAGAGGCCTATCGAGGGCTCAAGTCAACCTCACATCTTGATTTTCGCATCGGTATGGGTGGATTTTCCGATGCGATAGCTAAGGCACTGCATGGCGCTTTGAGTGATGCGGTGCGAACAATATCGTCGATGCCGATGCGCTACATAACCCATGCAGACGGTAGGCCCGTCTTCATCGTGGAGCCGCAGCGTCGTATCTCGCAACCCTCAGTGCTGCGTCTCGATGAGACCTATCTGTTGTCTTTCGGTGAGTGCTTGGTGCCAAGTGACCTCTGGATCGCGATGCAGCGTTACACCATTTGGATCGAGCCCGCGATCGAGGCGGAGTGGGCGCGTCTGATGCGCCGC
>CAIVYV010000356.1 GCA_903910215.1 uncultured Pseudomonadota bacterium | reverse complement strand
CTGCACGATTTCTCGTAGCACGCCGTCATCGAGGATCCAGCCGCGCGGACGATTACGCGCGATCGCGCGACGCTCTCGCCAAGCGGCGAGACTGCGCAGCAAAGCTTGTCGACCCTCATCCCAAATCGAGACACCTTTGAACCGCTGCCAAGCACGATCGGGATCTACTTGCAGCATGGCCGGGTCCTGCAAGGCGAGCTGATCCTCCTCGAGCCAAGCGCGACGGCCTAGGCGGTCGATATCGACCAGCAGTGCTTCGCGCAAGGGCAATAAGAAGCGGACGTCATCTCTTGCGTACTCCACCTGCTCCGGTGAGAGTGGACGACGCGACCAGTCGGTCCTGGTTTGGCCTTTGGGCAACTCCGTGCCGAGCAGCCGCCGCACCAATTCGGCATAACCGACTTGTGCCGGAAAGCCCGCCAGCGAGGCGGCGATCTGAGTATCGAACAACGGCGCAACTTGACCCACGAGCGGCATCAAGACTTCAAGATCCTGACGACCCGAGTGCAAAACCTTCAGCGGTCCGCCGTGATTGAAGGTTGCGCGCAAGGGATCCAGATCGCCAAGTGCGATCGGGTCGATGCAGACCGGTTCTCGGCGCGTCGTCATCTGCACGAGACAGAGCTCCGCCCGATAGGTGCGCTCCCGCAGAAACTCCGTGTCGATGCCTATGGCGCTCTCGCCTTGTAGTTCGGATAGCAGGTCCTCGAGCGCAGGGCGCGAGGCAATCAAGGCAGTGGACGACGGCATCGATGGACTATGCAAGAATTCAACGCTCAGGGGAACGAATTTCGGAAAATGACCGGCATCATCAAAATCTTCATTGACATCTTGCTGTCGCGTGCAGGTCCTCAAGACCTACCCGCCTCCAAGCAGTTGCTCGGCATCTGTTTCGCTACGCTCGTGGTGTTGCAGGGCGTGCTTGGCACGTGGCTCATACCCGGTGATGAAGCGATCGTGCCGCAGGCGATTCTCTCGACGCTCATCACGCTCGCTTGGGTTGCATTGGTCCTGCAGCTGTCGGGCAGGCCCGAGCGATTCGTGCAAACGGCGATCGCTTTGCTGGGTATCGCTTGTCTCTTCGCGCCGGTGAGCATTCCGCTGGTTTCCACCATCCGACCCGAGGTGGGTCAGCCGGTGGCGATGACGCCGCTCGCGCTCGTGGCATTCGTGCTCAGTATTTTTTTGATCTACGTCAATGCCCGAATTCTCCGTGCCGCGACCGAGCGCTCGATGTTTCAGTGCGTATTGCTGTTCATGGCGGGTGAGTTGTTTACGTTCTTCGTGCTCGTTGCCTTGGGGCTCGGCACGGATGCACCGGCTGCCGGCTGATGCATCTGCATATCCTCGGTATTTGCGGCACATTCATGGGTGGCATCGCAGCCATCGCCAAAGCGGCCGGCCATCGAGTCACCGGTTCTGACCGCAACGTCTATCCGCCCATGAGCACGCAGCTTGCGGCGCTTGGCATCGAAGTGGTCGAGGGCTTCGAGCCAGAGCAACTCGACTCGCAGCCTGATGTGGTCGTCGTGGGCAATGTGATGAGTCGCGGTCATCCGGTGATCGAATCATTGCTCGAGCGCGATATCCCTTTCGTATCGGGTCCCGAATGGCTTGCACGCGAGGTGCTGCGCGAGCGTTGGGTGCTGGCGGTCGCCGGAACCCACGGTAAGACCACGACTACCAGCATGCTCGCGTGGATTCTCGAGTTCGCCGGACTTTCACCAGGTTTTTTGATCGGCGGCGTACCCGAAGATTTTGGGGTAAGCGCTCGCTTGGGTGAGCGCCCTTTCTTCGTGATCGAGGCGGATGAATACGATACGGCGTTCTTCGACAAGCGCGCGAAATTTGTCCATTACCGACCGCGCACGCTGATCCTCAATAATCTCGAGTACGATCACGCTGACATCTATCCTGATGTCGCAGCGATCCAGAAGCAGTTCCATCATCTCGTTCGCACGGTCCCCGGTTCGGGCTTGATCGTGCATCACGCGAGCGAGCCGCATCTTCTCGAGACGCTGCAGATGGGTTGCTGGACGCCGCGTGAGTCTTTTGCTCGCTCGGGGGCAAGCGGGGCGTTTTGGAAAGCGCGCCATTTGACAGCTGACGGTTCGGCCTTCGAGGTCTACTGTGGCGATGTTTTGGCAGGTGAAGTGAGCTGGTCGCTGATCGGCGGACACAACGTCGATAACGCGTTAGCCGCGATCGCAGCAGCGCGTCATGCGGGTGTGCCGCCTGATGTGTCGTGCGCAGCGCTCAAAGAATTTCGTGGAATCAAGCGGCGCATGGAGCTGCGTGGTGAGGTCGGCGGTGTGCGCGTGTACGATGATTTCGCGCACCATCCGACGGCGATCACGACAACCGTCGAAGGTCTGCGTGCTCGGGTCGGTTCAGGGCGTATCGTCGCGATCCTCGAGCCTCGTTCGAACACGATGCGTATGGGCGTGCATCGGGATGCGATTGCGCCATCATTGGCTGCGGCCGATGAAGTTTGGCTGCACACGCCGCCGGCGCTCGGTTGGGATCCTTCCCCCGTGCTGGCAGGGCTCGGGGGTCGTGGGCACCACTGTGACGATGTGGATGTGCTAGCACGGCAACTGGCGCAACGCTTGCGCCCCGGAGACCACGCGCTGATCATGTCCAATGGTGGTTTTGGTGGCTTGCATGGCAAGTTACTCGCGGCGCTTGGGGAGGCAGGTCATGGCACGCAGGGATGAACGCATCGTCACGGTCGGCATGACCGGTGCCTCGGGCACGCAGTACGGGTTACGTCTGGTCGAATGCCTGATCCAGGCGGACTACCAGGTCTATCTGATGTTCACCAAGGCCGCGCAAATCGTGGTGGGCTCCGAGACCGACTGCAAATTGCCGGGTCGTACGGCCGAACAGACCCGATATCTCAGTCAACTTTTCAAAGCGCGCGAAGGTCAACTGCGCGTCTTTGGTGATGAGGAGTGGACTTCGCCGGTGGCGAGTGGTTCTGGTGCGCCAAGGCAGATGGTCGTGTGCCCAGCCAGTATGGCAACGGTATCGGCCATTGCCACGGGTGCCAGCGAGAACTTGCTCGAACGCGCGGCTGATGTCGTGATCAAAGAGCGCGGCAATCTCATCATCGTGCCTCGCGAGACGCCGTTCTCGCCGATCCATCTCGAGAATATGCTGAAGTTGGCACGGCTCGACGTGACCATCTTGCCGGCGAACCCCGGCTTCTACAATCGACCGACCGATGTTGCCGCTATGGTCGATTTCATCGTGGCGCGCATCCTCGATCAGCTTGGCGTGGAGCATCAGTTGATGCAGCGCTGGGGTCGGGAGTCCTGATTCCGATGGGCGAGACCAGCGAAATACCGCTGTTCCCGCTCAGTACGGTGCTGTTTCCGCGCGGCCCGTTGCCGCTGCGTATCTTTGAGCCGCGTTACGTCGACATGGTCAAGCGCTGCATGCGCGAGGGCAGTTGCTTCGGCGTCGTACTGATCACGGAGGGCGGCGCGACCGGGGCGCGATCCGGTTTCTGCGAGATCGGCACGACGGCTCGCATCGTCGATTTCAATCTTCTGCCGGATGGCTTGCTTGGCATCAGTTGTCGCGGCGAGCGTCGCTTCCGCTTATTGCGCGCCTGGCGTCAGGACGATGGGCTGAACCTTGGTGAGGTCGAATGGATCGATCCACCCGCATCGAGCACGACTCCGGCGTTGACCGTGCCCGAGGAGTATCGGCACCTCGCCGATCTATTGCGGCGCGTTTTGCCTGAACTCGGCGATATCTACGAAGGCATCGAATCGCGATTCGAAGATGCCGACTGGGTCGGTTCGCGCTTGGTCGAGATATTGCCGATTAGTCTCGCCGACAAGCAGGTTTGCCTCGAACTGCTCGACCCGCTGCGTCGCCTCGCCTTGCTGTCACCGTTGATTCGGCGCGATGTCGGCAACGACGCCTGAGCGTCGTCGAGCATAGAACGGCAGCAGCAACGCACCGATTGCGACGGTCGCACCGAACACTAACCAGCCAACGACGCCGTCGAAACTGGAGAGCAGAAAGCGCGCCGGGTGTGTCTCGTTCGGTTGCGACGTTTCGCGCAGGAAAGCGATGACCCATACCCAGCCGGCATGCAAGCCGATGCAGGCGGCGATGTTGCCTGTGAGTGCGCGCACCATGCCTAGCAGCACACCGACCGCGGCAAGTGCGAG
Organism: uncultured Pseudomonadota bacterium; assembly: GCA_903910215.1. Taxonomy (GTDB): domain Bacteria; phylum Pseudomonadota; class Gammaproteobacteria; order Steroidobacterales; family Steroidobacteraceae; genus UBA964. Next base: position 12,356 of record CAIVYV010000356.1, on the reverse strand, counting down.
AAAGGCATCAAGAATCGCAAGCGGCTCGGCCAGTTGCGCGAGTGTTCCGGCGACGTGTCTCCAGCCGCTATCCCAGCCGAGTTCCTCGACTGGAATGCGATAGCGGCCGACGAAATGCACCGCCGCATAGAGCACTGCGGTGAGCAAAACCGCGAGGGTTGTACCCGATTCACGTTCGATCGCGGTGTGCATCGCACCGCGCATGAACGTTTCTTCGATCAAGGCGACGGTGATGCCGGTCAGCAAACCCCCGAAAGCGATACCAACGAGCAAGCTGCTATCGATGGCGAGATCGGTCTTGAGGATGCGTAAATCGAACGCGAACATCGCAAGGCCAATCGGTAGCATCGTCGCCACTCCGAGTAGCAAGCCTAAGCCGGCTTCGCGCAAGAACTGAGGGCGGGCGAGGCTCCAGCCGAGGCTCGCGCGATCGGCAACGCCAAGACGACGCGCCATCAAGATGAAGCCGATGAGTAGTGCCAGCATGCCTAGGCGATTCGCAACGCGATGGAATTTGACGTCGAACGTGGGCGTCAAGGCATCGTAGAGCGGCCAAGCGAAGACGGCCATGACCGCAAAGCCCGCCACAAAAAGCGCCAAGAATAGAGCGAAGCTGCGCATCAAGAGACTTCCGGCACGAGCCATTCAACTCGGGCTACGATGCGACCATCATCCTGCAAAGTCAGTAGGCGGAATCCCGGCGGTCGCGTGTCGAGTTCGAAATCGACGACGAGCGGCTTGAATTGCACGCAGGTTGAGGGTGTTGCCATCATTTGGATGTCTCCGTGCATGCCATCGAAGGCTTGATGAACATGACCCCAGAGCACGCCGCGCACGCGGGGGTGTTTGGCGAGGATATCTAGGAAGCGATGCGGTTCTTCGAGCGCCACCGTGTCGAGCCACGCGCTGTTCGACGGCACCGGGTGGTGATGCAGCACGACAAGGGCGTATCGATATCGTGAATCCGCAAGCGCGCTATCGAGCCGCTGTAATTCGGCGTCGCTTAAGCGGCCTGCAGCGCTGCCGGGCAGCATCGAGTCGAGCATCACGATGCGCCAATCGCGAAAATCGCGATGACCACAATATTGGAACGGCGCCTGGGCGAACACCTCGCTCATCAAGGCCGGGTCATCATGATTGCCCGGCAAGCACAGTACCGGCGGGCCGAGTGCACCGAGTTCGCGAGCGATCCACGGGTAACCATCCGGATCGTCGTGAACGAGGTCGCCGGTTGCGAGGATCGCATCGAGTTGATGGAAGCCGCCGCAGCGGCGACGCGCGAGATCGATTGAGGCGCGGAGAGTGTCGAGTGTGACGACACCACGCATGCCACCTGCCGGATCACCGACGAGGTGGGTGTCGGTCAGTTGCAGCAGATGTACGGCAGTCATGGCGTCCATGCTAACGCCATGACTGCCGACGTGTCAGCGCAAACTCAGTAGCGGTAGGTTTCCGGCTTGTACGGACCCTGCTTTGCTACGCCGATGTAGTTGGCTTGCTGATCGGTGAGTTCCGTCAGTTCGGCACCGAGCTTCTTCAGTTGCAGGCGCGCGACCTTTTCGTCGAGATGCTTCGGCAGCACGTAGACGCCGACCGGATACTTCTCGTGGTTCGCCCACAATTCGATCTGCGCGATCGTCTGGTTTGCGAATGACGAGGACATCACGTAGCTCGGATGACCCGTACCGCAACCAAGATTCACGAGACGACCCTCGGCGAGCAGCGTGATGCGCTTGCCGTCCGGGAAGATCACGTGATCGACCTGCGGCTTGATGTTTTCCCACTGGCACTGCTTCAACGCAGCGCAATCGATTTCGTTGTCGAAGTGACCGATGTTGCAGACGATCGCCTGATCCTTCATGCGCTTCATGTGATCGAACGTGATCACGTGGAAGTTTCCGGTTGCCGTCACGAAGATGTCGGCCATGTCGGCGGCATATTCCATGGTGACGACGCGGTAGCCTTCCATCGCGGCCTGCAGTGCGCAGATCGGATCACACTCGGTGACCCACACCTGAGCGGAGAGCGCGCGCAGCGCCTGCGCCGAGCCCTTGCCCACATCGCCATAGCCACAGACCACGGCGACTTTGCCGGCGATCATGACGTCGGTAGCACGCTTGATGGCATCCACCAGCGACTCGCGGCAACCGTAGAGGTTGTCGAACTTCGACTTGGTGACTGCATCGTTCACGTTGATGGCTGGGAAGGCGAGGGCGCCGTCCTTGGCCATTTGGTAGAGACGCTTTACGCCGGTGGTGGTCTCTTCCGTCACGCCGCGGATGTGCTTGATGCGAGTGGAGTACCACTTCGGATCGCGTTGCAAGGTTTCCTTGATGCTCGCGAAGAGATATTCCTCTTCCTCGCTACCCGGATGCGACAGCAGCGACAGATCACTCTCGGCCTTGGTGCCAAGGTGCAGCAACAGGGTGGCATCGCCACCATCGTCGAGGATCATGTTCGAGTAGCCGCCATCAGACCACTCAAAGATGCGGTGGGTGAAGTCCCAGTATTCCTTCAGCGACTCACCCTTGTATGCGAATACGGGCGTGCCATTGACGGCGATCGCGGCGGCTGCATGGTCTTGAGTCGAGAAGATGTTGCACGAGGCCCAGCGAACCTGCGCACCGAGCGCCTGCAGCGTTTCGATGAGCACGGCCGTTTGGATGGTCATGTGCAGCGAGCCGGTGATACGAGCGCCGCGCAGCGGTTGCGTCGGGGCATATTCCTCGCGGATCGCCATCAAGCCCGGCATTTCGGTCTCGGCGATACGAATTTCCTTACGGCCCCAATCGGCCAAGGAGAGATCGGCGACGTGGAAGTCGGTCTTGCCGATAGTTTTGACGACAGCGTTCATGGTCTGACTCCGTTGATCTTGGTTGAAGATGAACGGGCGCCGTTGAACGTCATCCTGACTCGCGACGAGCCTGGCATCGGCCAACCCGATGCTGCAGCGCCCCTCGTCACGAGGAATAGTCTACCTGCGCCGCCTTGCGGCGGCGACTGCTTCAGCGGCGACGCTTGATTCCAGCGTCGGCAGCCAAGGCGGCAGCGCGGTCGGTGCGCTCCCAGGTGAAATCCTTGTCTTCGCGGCCAAAGTGGCCGTAAGCCGCGGTCTTTTGATAGATCGGCCGGGCGAGCTTGAGCATCTCGCGCAAGCCGTACGGTGTGAGATCGAAATGCTTGGCGACGAGTTGCGTGAGCTTCTCGCGCGAGACCTTGCCCGTGCCGAAGGTTTCGACCATCACCGAGGTCGGCTCCGCCACGCCAATTGCGTACGACACTTGCACTTCGCAGCGGTCGGCAAGCCCGGCAGCGACGATGTTCTTGGCGACGTACCGTGCGGCATAGGCCGCCGAGCGATCCACCTTTGAGGGGTCTTTGCCCGAGAAAGCGCCGCCACCGTGACGGGCGAAACCGCCGTAGGTGTCGACAATGATCTTGCGGCCCGTGAGACCGCAATCGCCGACCGGTCCTCCGATCACGAAACGACCGGTCGGATTGATGTGGAACTTGGTGCCCTTGTGCAACCACTTCTTCGGCAGCACCGGCAGGAGAATCTCGTCCATGACGGCATCGCGCAGTTTCTTGGTCGAGACGTCGTCGCTGTGCTGAGTCGAGAGCACCACCGCCTCGATGGCGACCGGCTTGTCGTTCTCGTAGCGCAGCGTGACTTGGCTCTTGGCATCCGGACGCAACCAGGGCAGTTTGCCTTGCTTACGCACTTTCGCTTGGCGTTCCACCAAGCGATGCGACAAGGTGATCGCCGCCGGCATCAAGACGTCGGTCTCGTTCGTGGCGAAGCCGAACATCAAGCCCTGATCGCCCGCACCCTGCTTGCGCGGGTCGCTGCGATCAACGCCTTGGGCGATATCAGCGGATTGCTTGCCTATGACGTTCAATACGCCGCATGAAGCGCCGTCGAAACCCATGTCGGAGGAGTTGTACCCGATATCGAGCACGGTACGACGAACGATGGCTTCGATATCGACCCAGGCATTGGTGGTCACTTCGCCAGCGACGATGGCCACGCCTGTCTTCACGAGCGTTTCGACTGCCACTCGGCAGCGCTTGTCCTCGGCAAGGATGGCATCGAGGATCGCGTCCGAAATTTGGTCAGCGACTTTATCCGGGTGGCCTTCGGAGACGGATTCCGAAGTGAAGAGGTAATGGTTGGCCATGGGCATCGTCCAGCGGTTAAACAACCGAAAAAGTATAGCGGTTAATCGCCGTAGTTCATTGAAAAAAAGGCGCTCGGTGAGAGAGAATTGCAGTTTCACGCAAGCAGGAAGAGCCCTCCCCATGACTGATCGCCGCACTCTCGCCAACGCCATTCGGGCGCTCTCCATGGATGCGGTGCAGAAGGCAGCCTCCGGCCATCCCGGTGCTCCGATGGGCATGGCAGATATCGCTGAAGTGCTTTGGCGTGAAGCCATGGATTACAACCCCGTCAACCCGCGCTGGGTCGATCGAGATCGTTTCGTGCTCTCGAACGGGCACGCATCCATGCTGCTCTATTCCGTTCTGCATCTGACGGGTCATCCGCTCTCGATCGATGACATCAAAAAATTCCGTCAGTTAGGTGCGCGCACTGCGGGTCATCCCGAGCACGATCCGGCGATCGGTATCGAGACCACCACCGGTCCGCTCGGTCAGGGCATTGCCACTGCCGTTGGTATGGCACTGGCCGAAAAGCTGCTGTCTGCGGAGTTTAATCGCGAAGGCCATGACATCGTCGATCACTACACCTGGGTCTTCCTCGGTGACGGTTGCATGATGGAAGGCATCTCGCACGAGGCGGCTTCGCTCGCTGGCACCTTGGGTCTTGGCAAACTGATTTGCGTCTACGACGACAATGGCATTTCGATCGATGGCAATGTCAAAGGATGGATGTCTGACGACACGGCCAAACGCTTTGCCGCCTATGGTTGGCAGGTCATCAAAGATATCGATGGTCACGACGCTGAGGCAGTATCCAAGGCGCTGCGTAAGGCGAAGGCGAATCGTCGGCAGCCCACGCTGATTTGTGCGCGCACCGTCATCGGCAAGGGCGCGCCGAACAAACAGGGTAGCAAGTCGACTCACGGCGAGCCGCTCGGTGCCGAGGAGATCGCGGCAACGCGCGCTGCTCTCGGTTGGTCGCATGAGCCTTTCGTCGTTCCTGAAGACGTGCGGGCCGCGTGGGATCAGCGTGCGCGCGGCGAAAAAGCCGAGAAGTCTTGGAAGCGTCGATTCAATCGCTACAAGCGCGAGTTCCCGGAACTCGCCGCGGAGTTCACCCGGCGGATGAAGGGGGATTTACCCGCCAACTGGCCGACGCTGCGTGATGCGGCGATGGCAGCGGCGGCGGCCGTGAACGCGCCGCAGGCCACCCGCGCGTCCTCGCAGTCGATCCTGAACGCGATCGGTTCTGGCATGGGCGAACTGCTGGGCGGTTCAGCAGATTTGACAGGCTCGGTGAACACCTTCCGCAAGGATTCCAAGGCGATCACGCCGGAGGATGCCAGCGGCAACTACGTCTATTACGGCGTGCGCGAATTTGCGATGACGGCAATGATGAACGGGCTCGCCCTGCATGGCGGTTTTGCGCCGTACGCGGGCACGTTCCTCGTATTCTCAGACTATGCTCGTAACGCGGTGCGCCTTGCCGCGCTGATGCATCAAAGAATTCTGTTGGTGTATACGCACGACTCTATCGGACTTGGCGAAGACGGCCCAACACACCAGCCGATCGAGCATCTGGCCTCTCTCCGCGCGATGCCGAATCTGTCACTTTGGCGGCCGTGTGACGCGACGGAGACGGCGGTGGCTTGGCTTGCAGGTATCGAGCGCGTCTCGGGGCCGACCTCACTGGTGCTCACGCGTCAGGCGCTACCACAGCAGCCGCGCGATGCGGCGCAGCTCGCGGCCATTGCCAACGGCGGCTACGTCCTTATCGAGCCCGTCGGTGGCGAACCTGAAGTCATCGTGATCGCGACCGGTTCCGAAGTCGCGCCAGCTGTCGAAGCGGTGCGCGCCAAGAATGCGTCGGGTCGCCGGGTACGGCTGGTGTCGATGCCCTCGACCGATACGTTCGACAAGCAGAACGCCGCTTGGCGCGAAGCCGTGTTGCCCAAGCGTGTGACGCGTCGTGTCGCTGTGGAGGCGGCGGCGACGCAAAGCTGGTGGAAATACGTCGGCAGCGAGGGGCGCGTACTCGGCATCGATCAGTTCGGCGCCTCTGGCAAGGCCGCTGAGCTCTTCGAGCACTATGGATTGACGAGCGCTCATATCGGTCGTGCGATCGACGAGTTGCTTGCGAACTGAACGGATATCAAACGCTTTTACATTGAGAGGTAAGGACACATGGCGATCAAGGTCGGCATCAACGGGTATGGACGCATTGGACGCAACGTACTGCGTGCGCTCTACGAAAGCGGTCGCAACAAGGAGATTCAGGTCGTTGCGATTAACGATTTGGGTGATGCCGAGACCAATGCCCACCTCACTCGCTACGACACCGCCCACGGCCGCTTCCCGGGTGAAGTGAAGGTCGATGGCGATTCGATGGTCGTCAATGGCGATCGCATCCGTGTGCTTGCCCAGCGCGATCCCGCGAAGCTGCCTTGGGGCGAACTCGGTGTCGATTTCGTGCTCGAGTGCACTGGGCTTTTCACGAGCAAGGCCAAGGCGTCGGCGCATCTGGCAGGTGGCGCGAAGAAGGTTGTCATTTCGGCGCCGGGTGGTGACGATGTCGACGCGACCGTCGTTTTCGGCGTGAATCATCAGATCCTACGTGCTTCTCACACGGTGATCTCCAACGCGTCGTGCACCACGAACTGTTTGGCGCCCGTCGCGCAAGTTCTGCACGAGAACATCGGCATCGAGAGTGGTCTCATGACCACCGTGCACGCCTACACGAACGATCAAGTGCTCACCGACGTCTATCACTCGGATCTGCGTCGTGCGCGCTCGGCCACGATGTCCATGATTCCGACCAAGACTGGAGCCGCAGCCGCCGTGGGTCTCGTGCTGCCCGAACTGAAGGGCAAGTTCGATGGCTTCGCCGTGCGTGTGCCGACGATCAACGTCTCGCTCGTCGATCTCACCTTTACGCCGAAGCGTGCGACCACGGTGGCTGAAATCAATCAGTTGATGAAAGCTGCCGCCGAAGGCCCGCTCAAGGGAGTTTTGGCTTACACCGAAGCGCCGCTCGTCTCAATCGACTACAACCACGACGCGCACTCGTCGACCTTCGATGGCACGATGACCAAGGTCATCGGCGGCAATCTGGTGAAGGTCTGTGCGTGGTACGACAACGAGTGGGGCTTCTCCAACCGTATGCTCGACACCACGCTCGCTTGGTCCAAGGCGAGCTGATCACGATGCCGGTTCGTCGGATGCTCGATCTCGACCTCAAGGGTCAGCGTGTGCTGATCCGTGAGGATTTGAACGTGCCGGTCGAAGGGGGCACGATCACGAGCGATGCGCGTATTCGTGCGTCGCTACCGACGATCCGCGCAGCACGCGACGCTGGTGCGCGCGTCATGCTGCTCTCGCATCTCGGTCGTCCGAAGGAAGGCGAGTTTTCTGCCGAGAATTCCTTGGCCCCGGTCGCCGCGCGCTTGGGAGAGCTGCTGGGTGCTCCCGTACGCCTCGTTAGTGATTGGCTAGATGGTATCGAGTGCGCGGCCGGCGAAGTGGTCCTCTGCGAGAACGTGCGCTTTAACAAGGGCGAGAAGAAAGACGATGAGGCGCTCTCGCGCCGGATGGCCGCGCTCTGCGACATCTTCGTGATGGATGCCTTTGGCACAGCGCATCGCGCTGAAGCTAGCACGCATGGCGTGGCGCGGTTTGCGCCGATTGCCTGCGCCGGCCCGCTATTGGTCGGCGAACTCGATGCACTCGAGCGCGCGCTGGCTAAGCCCGCGCGTCCGCTGGTGGCGATCGTCGCGGGCTCCAAGGTGTCGACCAAGCTCACGGTGCTCGAGTCCTTGCTCTCGAAGGTCGATCAGCTGATCGTCGGCGGCGGCATTGCCAATACTTTCCTGGCAGCGACCGGTGTCGCCGTCGGCAAGTCGTTGCACGAGCCGGATATGCTCGATACGGCTCGCGCGTTGCTCGCGCAGGCGAAAGCCAAAGGCACGTCGATTCCACTGCCGACCGACGTCGTCGTAGCGACGGAATTCTCGCCCACGGCGATCGCTACCACACGAGCGGTCGATACGGTCGCAGCAGACGAACTAATACTCGATATCGGTCCGTCGACGGCGCGCTCGCTTGCAACCCTGTTGCAATCGGCAGGCACGATACTGTGGAACGGTCCGGTCGGTGTGTTCGAGTTCGACTCGTTCGCAGGTGGCACGCGGGTGATCGCTGAGGCGATCGCTGGCAGTTCGGCGTTCTCCTTGGCCGGCGGCGGCGACACGCTCGCGGCGATCGAAAAGTTCGGTGTCGAATCAGGCATCTCGTACATCTCGACCGGCGGTGGTGCTTTCCTCGAGTTCGTCGAGGGCAAGACGCTACCGGCAGTGGCGGCGCTGGAGGCTCGGTTCGACGCATAAGGCGCTGGCAAGGTGCCCGCGCGCACCCCACAATGAAGGCCTATGTTGCGTAGAACCAAGATCGTCGCCACCCTCGGGCCGGCGACAGACGACGTCGACGTCCTTTTCGACATGTGCCGGGCCGGTCTCGATGTGGCTCGGGTGAATTTTTCCCACGGCAATCATGACGATCACCTGCGGCGCATCATGCTGTTGCGTGAAGCGTCTGTGCGGGCAGGTCGTTATGTCGCCATTCTGGGCGACCTCGCTGGCCCCAAGATTCGGATCGAGAGTTTCCAGAACGGCAAAGTCGATTTGCAGGACGGGCAAGCTTTTGCACTCGATACCGCGCTCGACTCCAAAGCCGGCACGGATTCGGTCGTCGGAGTCGCCTACAAGGAACTCGTCAACGATGTGAAGGCGGGTGACACGCTGCTGCTCAACGATGGTCTGATCGTCCTCGAGGTCACCGCTGTGCATGGCACACGCATCGAAACCAAGGTGATCGCGGGTGGCGAGCTGTCGAATCGCAAGGGTGTCAATCGCAAGGGTGGTGGTATCTCCGCTCCGGCGCTCACCGACAAAGATTTCGAAGATATCCGCTTCGCTTCCGCGCAAGGGCTCGATTATCTCGCCTTGTCGTTCGTACGTGATGCCGCGGATATCAACAAAGCGCGCGAGTTGCTCAAACAGGCGGGCGGCGAATCGGTGCGTATTGTCGCCAAGATCGAGCGGCACGAAGCGGTTGCTCATCTTGATGAAATCATTGCAGCTACCGATGTGATCATGGTGGCGCGCGGTGATCTCGGCGTGGAAATGGGTCACGCGGCGCTGACAGGTCTGCAGAAGACGATGATCTACAAGACTCGTCATGCCAACCGTGTCGTTATCACGGCCACGCAGATGATGGAGTCGATGATCCAGAATCCGGTACCGACGCGTGCCGAGGTGAGCGACGTCGCCAATGCCGTGATGGACGGTACCGATGCCGTGATGCTGTCGGCTGAAACCGCAGCGGGCAAGTATCCGGTCAAGGCCGTAGCGGCGATGGCTGAGGTGATCGCGGGTGCCGAGCGTTATCAAATTGCCGCACACAAGCCGCGTGAGCGATTCGGGGCCATGTTTGCTGAAACCGAAGAAGCCATTGCCAACGCCGTGATGTACACGGCCAATCACCTCGAGGTGAAGGCCATCGTCGCGCTGACCGAGAGTGGCGCAACACCACAGTGGATGTCGCGCTTCCGCTCCGGAATCCCCATCTACGCGTTCACACGACACGAGAAAACACGTCGTCGAGTGACCTTGTATCGCGGCGTGTATCCGGTGTCATTCGAACTGCCGCGTGATACCGGCGAGGGCTTGTTGAGAGCGGTATTCAACCAATTGCTCGACTTGCAGCTCGTCACTGAGGGTGACCAAATCATTCTCACGAAGGGTGAATTCTCTGGCGTGCAGGGCGGTACGAATTCCCTGCAAATCCTGACCGTTCATCGTTAGTGCTCGGTATGGCGGGAAGTCCGATCAAACGGTGGATCGGTCGTGGGGCGCTGATCCTCGCCGTATTGTTGGTCGTGACGATCGCTGCGGCGTGGTGGGGCTTGCGCGGATCGCTGCCTGATCTCGCAGGTGGCATCGAGGCTCCCGTGGGTGCACTGACGGCGGATGTGCGTATCGAGCGTGATGTCGATGGTGCGCCAACCATTCGGGGGCGTAGTTTCGCCGATGTCGCCTTTGGTCTTGGCTTTACGCATGCGCAGGATCGCTATTTCCAAATGGATCTCTCGCGGCGCTTGGCGGCCGGCGAGTTAGCGGCGTTGCTCGGTCCCACCTTGGTGGGTCAAGACAAATCGGCGCGGGTCTTCCGACTGCGTGAGGTCGCAAGGCAGGTCATTAACGACAGCACCGCTGAACAACGCGTTTGGATCGAAGCTTATACGCGTGGCGTGAACGCTGGTCTCGGGTCGCTCAAAGTTCGGCCCTGGGAATATTTGCTGCTGCGGCAAAAACCAGCCGAATGGCTCGTTGAAGACTCGATTCTGGTCGTTCATGCCATGTGGTGGCAGTTGCAACACGAGAGCATCGAGTCGGAAATGACGCGCCGCGCGATCAGCGCGCGAATAGAGGAGCGATTGCGAGCAGCGGCCGGCGACGACGAGGTCGATATGAATGCCGCTCGCGCCGTGCAGCAGTTTCTGTTTCCGCGCGGCAACGAATGGGATGCACCTAACTTCGCGACGGAAGCCGATCGGCGGGCTGCCAATGGTGATGCAGCGTTCTCGGCTCCTGCTGTGCCGCCGCCAGAGTGGCTCGATTTAAGAGGTTCGCGTGTTTCGGTCGCCGTTGTCCGCGCTGCTTTCGATGAACAAGCGCGAGGTGTCCCTGGTAGTAATGCGTGGGCCGTCGCCGGTGTGCACACGCAAAGCGGCGCGGCCTTGGTTGCCGGCGATATGCATCTCGGTTTGCGAGTGCCCGCTGTTTGGTACCGCGCTCGACTCATCATGACGGACAACGATGGCTCGCCGATGGAGCTCAACGGCGTCACGCTGCCCGGCCTTCCGGCAGTGGCAGCCGGCAGCAACGGGCGAATCGCTTGGTCGTTCACCAACAGCTACGGCGATTGGGCGGACGTACGCGGCTTGTCGTGTGTATCGGCGCGTCGTGGGTATCTGGCTCCGGGTGGTGAAACTGCCTTCGAGATTCGTGAAGAGCGTATCGAGATCGCCGGAGCCGAACCCGAGATGTTCGAGGTTTGGGAAAGCGCGTCCGGGCCGATCATCAAAGTTGACGGTGATGCCAAGACGGGCGAGACCTGCTGGGCAGCACGCTGGTTGATCACCGAGCGGGGTGCGACGAATCTTGCGAGTCTCGAGTTGCAGCAGGTGAGTGATCTCGATGCGGCCTTGCAACTGGCGCCACGCGTCGGAATTCCGCATCAAAATTTTACGGTGGGAGACCGTAGCGGGCGGATTGCGTGGACCATCATCGGGCGCATTCCTGAAGGCGCGCTCGGGCCGGAGACTCCTCGCCCCGTGACCTGGCGTGATGCGGCAGCAGCGCCACGAATCGTGGACCCGGAAGCGGGCCGTCTCTGGAGTGCCAACGCACGCCATGTCGAGGGCGAGCTCGAGACGGTGCTTGGCAACGACGAGGCCGATGGCGGTATGGGTTACGACATGGGCACGAGGCAAGGCCGTATCCGCGATCGATTGCTGGCGATTGATGGCAAGGCTACGCCGGCTGACATGCTGTCGATCCAGTTCGATGGGCGAGCGGAGTTTCTGGATCGTTGGCAGCAACTAATGCTCGGCGTGCTTGATGAGGATGCACTCAAGAATCATCCGAAGCGTGCTGAGCTGCGTCGCTGGGTGAGCGAGTGGCAAGGTGTCGCCGCGGCAGATTCAGTCAGTTATCGTCTGGTGCGCGCCTATCGCGATACCACGCGCAAGGCTGTCTGGAACATGATCACCGAGTCCTTGCAGGCGGCGCAGGGTTCGTATCCGTATGCGCTTTTCGAGGGATCGTTGTGGCGACTTGTCACCGAGCAGCCGGCTCACCTGCTGACAGCCAACTACCCTGACTGGCGCACCTTCCTGCTGCGGCAAGCGGATCTGGTGATCGAGCGCCTGGAGGAGAGCTGCGGGGAGATCGCCAAGTGCACTTGGGGAGCGCATAACACCACGCGTATTCGTCATCCGCTCTCGGCTGCCTTGGGTCCGCTCGCACGGTATCTCGACATGCCGGCGCGACAACTCGATGGAGATATGAATGTGCCGCATGTGACGGGTCCCGCTTTCGGCGCCTCCGAGCGATTCGCCGTCTCGCCAGGGCGTGAGTCGG
>CAIVYV010000355.1 GCA_903910215.1 uncultured Pseudomonadota bacterium | reverse complement strand
GTGCAGTTACTGCGTGCGGGTTTGGCGGCAGCACGATCGAATCCGCGAATCTGGTTCGCCTACCTGTTGCAGTTCGTTTCTTTTGCAGATCGAATCGTCATCGGTACGTTCTTCAGCGCCCGCTTGCAACAGACGGCCATCGCCAACGGCCAGACGGTCGGTGAGGCCGTTTCGGCAGCGACTCGACCTTTTGTCATCGCCAACCTATCTGCGCTGGTTTTCGCCGTATTCTTCGGTCTACTACTCGATCGATTGAATCGTATTGTCGCAGGCGTTATCGCCATGCTGATTGCCGGCGCGGGCTATATGGCTGGTGGGTTCGTCGGCGACCCGTCTAGCGATTGGATCGTTCCTGTTGCCATTATGCTGGGCATGGGTCAGATCTGCGCCATCATCGCGAGTCAGACGGTATTGGGTCAGGAGGCGCCTCGTGACGTACGTGGCGCCGTGTTTGGTCTTGCCGGTATATTCGCCTCCGTTGGAATCTTGTTCACCACGGCCTTCGGCGGATGGTTATACGACTTGGTCGATCAGAGTGCGCCGTTTTTTCTGATCGGAACGGTTAATCTGGCCGTGATGATTTTTGGTTTGACATTGCTACGTCAGAACATAGCTCGATCATGATCCCACTCAAGATAGCGACGTGTCGGCCGCTGCCTGAGCCCGATGTCGATGAGCCTCTTTTACTCGACGCCTTACGTGAAGCAGGTATCGATGCCCGCATGACACCTTGGCGCGAGGATAACGATTCCGTTGATGCGACACCGACGATCATTCGCTCGACTTGGGACTACATCCATCACGTTGATGATTTTCTGTACTGGGCGGAAGCGGCATCCTCGCGCGCTCCGCTCTGGAACCCGATCGACATCATTCGACGCAACGTACACAAGAGTTATCTGCTCGATCTGCAGATGCGCGGAATCCCGGTCACGCCGACCGTTCTGGCGCGTCGTGGCGATCCACGGGGACTGGCAGAAATCGTGTCAGGGTCGCGTTGGACGGATGTCGTCATCAAGCCCGCCGTCGGAGCGGGCTCTTTCGAGACGCATCGGCTACGCGCCGATGACCCCTGTTGCAACGAGGTTTTTTCGAAGCTGTGTAACGAGCGCGACGTACTGATCCAGCCATATCTGCCTTCGGTCGAGGGACACGGCGAGCGAGCGTTGGTGTGGATCGATGGTGAGTTCACCCACGCAGTGCGTAAATCACCACGCTTCGCGGACGGCGCCGAAAGCGTCTCGGAAGCGCTGCCAATCTCGAGCGCCGAGTTTGCGCTGGGTCACGCGGCTTTGCGCGATATTGCTGATCGGCTGCTATATGCGCGTGTCGACGTTGCGCCGGGATTCGATGGCATGCCGTTGCTGATGGAACTCGAACTCATCGAGCCTTCATTGTTTCTGATGCAGAACCCGCGCGCCTTGCAACGATTGGTTGAGGGTATCCGTCGTCGGTTGCAGTCCGCAGCGCGGTACTAGATCACGACCAGTCGAGCACCTTCCGGAGATTCGAGGATCGTGCGTTCGGCAGCGCCAACACGTTGGAACACCAAGGCAGGCTTATCGAGCCATGCTTCATCATGAATGCCGACTGTGAGCCCTGCTGCATCGAGCAAGGCGGCGGGCCATACGCGCGAATCGACTGAGGGCATGACAAGTGGTCTGGCACCAAGCGCATGCCAGAACGCGGTCGAGATTTCAGGCGCTGCCGAGGGGAGGCTGAATCCGGCAAATCGCCCGAGGGTGCGACTGCTGCCGTTCGGATCGAGCGCATTGGCGTGATGGGTGACTCTCTCAAGCAACGTGACCATGTGTCCGGCCGGATCACGGAAGCCAAATTCCTTGAACTGCCCCGAGTCGGTTTTAGCGAAAGCGATCACAGCTCCGGCGTCTCGGTACGACTCCAGTGCGCCCTCGATGTCTTGGTGCACACAGGTGATCGACGGTGATGGGAAGCGGTACTCGTGCAAGCCGATGACGAGATTTCCGAGGCTCACGACCGAATAAGGATGCGGCCAAACTGGCCCCACCTGGTTTTTGGTGAACCCCATCAATTCATAGAACTGCAACGATTCGGCCAGATTGTCTGTCGAGACACTGATTTCGTGAAACTGGCCGAGCGATAATCCATCTTGGCTCATGGCTTTGAGGGGCCTGCCTGCCAGAGAATGAATGCGTATTCCTCCGCGATTTCGCGATAGCGCTCGAATCGACCCGATTTGCCGCCATGCCCTGCTTCCATATTGGTGCGTAGCAGCAGGGGATTTTGGTCAGTCTTGGTGACGCGCAACTTCGCAACCCATTTAGTGGGTTCCCAATACTGAACCTGGCTGTCCCACAGGCCACTGGTGACGAGCATAGCCGGATAGTCTTTGGCTTCGATCTGATCGTAGGGCGAGTAGGCGAGCATATAGTCGTGAGCCTCCTTGGAGGCTGAAGGGTTGCCCCACTCGTCAAACTCATTGGTAGTCAGTGGGATGCTCTCATCGAGCATGGTCGTCACGACATCGACGAACGGCACGTGAGCGACCAAAGCTTTGTAGTCCGAAGGCGCAAGGTTTGCGACGGCACCCATCAACAGGCCGCCCGCGCTACCGCCCATACCGAATACCCGCTTGGGGTCGGCCACCTTGTTGGCAACCAGATAGCGCGTGACATCGATGTAGTCGGTAAAGGTATTTTTCTTTTTCTGCAGTTTGCCATCTTCATACCAGTGGCGTCCCATTTCCTGGCCACCACGGATATGCGCGATCGCATAGACGAAGCCGCGATCGACGAGCGACAGGATGGTGGATCGGAAGGTCGGATCCGTCGAAGACCCGTACGACCCATAAGCATATTGGTAGAGCGGTGCCGTTCCATCGAGTGACGTGCCGCGACGATAAAGTAACGTGACTGGGATCTTCGCGCCGTCGCGAGCGGTTGCCCACCGATACTCAGCGACGTAGTTGGCACTGTCGAATCCGCCGAGCACCGGCTCGCGCTTGAGTTCCTTTTTAGTGCCGGTGGTGACGTTGTAGTCATACGTCGTCGACGGGGTCGTCGGTGATGTGTAGACGTAGCGCAGCAAGGTCGTATTCGACTCGGTGTTGTTACCGAGATACATCGTGTACGCAGGATCCGCCGCATCCATCAAGAAGGACTTACCCGTGCTCCACGAGTGAACGCGCAAATTCTGCAGACCACCCGAGCGCTCGGACACGGCCAAGAAGCCATCGAAGGCCTCGAAACTGTCGACGAATGCATCGCTCCGATGAGTAATCACATCACGCCAACTGTTGCGATCGGCCACCTTTTCGATCGGCACTTCGACAACTCGGAAGTTTTTAGCCTGCCAGTTCGTTCGGATGATGAATCGATCACCGATATCCTCAAGCTGATACTCATGATCGCGCTCGCGAGGCAGAGCCACTTTGAACGACAGCGTAGGATCGTTGGCGTCGGCGTACTGATACTCCGACGATACGGTGCTTTGCGAAACGATGAATAGGAACCGGTCCGTCTTCGATTTGCCGATACCCATGTAGAAACTGTCGTCTTCCTGCTGATACACCAGCGAGTCTGACGTCATCTCAGTCCCGCGCCGATGCTTGTAGACGGCATTACCGAGCAGTGTCTGCGGATCTTTGCGGATATAGAGCAGGGTGACGTTGTCGTTGGCCCAAGCGAGATTCGCCTCGACGTTCGTCAAAACGTCCGACAAAAACTCACCCGATTGCAGATCCTTGATTCGCACTTCATATTGTCTGCGTCCGACGAAGTCTTCCGCGATGGCCGCCCAGCGTCCATCAACGCTGACTTCTAATTCTGCAAGCTGATAGAACTCGCGGCCCGTGGCGCGCTCATTGCCATCGATGATGATTTCTTCGACCGCATCGAGAGAGCCCTTCTTGCGGGCATAGATCGGATATTGCTTGCCGGTTTCGTAGCGAGAGTAATACCAATAGCCATTACGTCGCTGCGGAACAGTCGAGTCGTCCTGCTTCAATCGGCCGATGATTTCATCGTAGATCTTCTGCTCGAGCTCTCGATGCGGCGCCATGACGGCGGCAAGGTAGTCATTCTCGGCTTTGAGATAAGCCAGCATCTCGGGGTTCTGGCGCTTGTCATCACGCAACCAATACCAAGGGTCTTGGCGTTCACCGAAAGGTGATTTGACCGTGTGGGGTTTTTGCGCAGCGCGCGGCGTAGACATCCTTTCAGTGGCCATCGTGGTCATGGAAGTCAACATCAGAGCGAGGGCGATGACGCCCAGTCGAGCAGCTTGAAACATGTCACGGCATCTCCTCAGTTTCGATTTTCCGGTGCCTGCATGGCCTTATCCAGCATGAAGGACATCACCAACGATATCAGCGACAGCGCGGCGCAAAACGCCAGCATCGGCACGGGCGTGTCGGTCGGCATGAAGCCTACGGCTTGTACCGCAAGTGCGGCCATCGCCTGCTGCGAGAAGCCTATCAGGCCAGAGGCGGCACCGGCATAGCCCGGCGCCAGTCGAACGGCAGTGGCCGTGATGTGTGGCAAAGCCAAGCCTTGGGCCAGCGCCAGCGGGAACATTGGCAGAAACCAGTAGATCGGATGGGTGAGACCCATCGCAACGAAGCCGAAAGCCAGACAGGCAGCGCCGGCCTGCAGCAGGATGCCAAAGCGAGCGACTCGCTCCATGCTCGCATGACCACGCAGACGTGAGACGTAGAGATTGCCGAGGAAGTAACCCGAAGACAGGAAGAAGACATACAGACCGAAGTCGGTCGCTGGCTTGCCGAGCATATCGCTCATGACGTAAGGCGCAAGCGTAATGAAACCGAGATAGAGCGCGTAGATCACACCGGCATCGACGGCGCATTCTAGGAAGGCGCGCTTGCGTAGCAGGCTTGCCGAAGCGCGTCCCACTTCGGCCAAAGTCAAAGAATCGGTTCTAAACACACGCGTCTCGGGCAGCCAGCGCCATGCGGCAAGCCCGATCACGATCGACAGGACGAGTAACAAGACGAACGGCGCATGCCAACCAGCCGATTCTGTGATTAGCCCACCGAGATAAGGCGATATCGCCGTGCCCATCATCATCACGAGTGTCAGATGGGCGAGCCCGCGGGCCAATCGCCAGTCGTTGTAGATGTCTCCGAGTACTGCGCGAGCCACCGTCATGTTCGCTGCACAGCCGATGGCTTGTACGGCCCGCGCGAACACCAGTAACTCCAATGTCGGGGCAAAGGTCGCCAAAATCGAGCCAACAAAGAAAAATACCAGCCCGCCGATGATCAGCGGTCGGCGGCCATATCGATCCGAGAGCGGACCGGCCAGCGGAATGCCTGCGGCAAACGTGAACAGAAAGACGCTGATGATCGCTTGCGTAGCAGCGGTCGTTGCGCCGAACTCGTCGCGGATCGCGGGCAATGCCGGGATCAACAGGAGGGTCGAAATCGGTCCTAGCGCGCTCGATGCCGCCAGCAGCGCTAACAGCCCGCGATCGGCCTTGGCCGATGCGGCGCCATCTGTAGATTCGGTCACGTCGCGAGGCCGCCCACGCAGACGTACTTCATCTCCGTGTATTCATCGATGCCATAGCGCGAACCCTCGCGGCCAAGTCCGGATTCTTTCATACCACCGAACGGCGCGACCTCGGTCGACATCAAGCCGGTATTGACGCCGACGAGTCCGTACTCGAGCGCTTCTTGTACGCGCCAACTACGCGCGAGATCGCGGGTATAGAAGTAGGCGGCGAGACCAAATTCCGTATCGTTAGCCATGCGAATGGCATCGGCTTCGGCTTCGAACTTGAAGAGGGGTGCGACAGGGCCAAAAGTTTCCTCGCGCGCAACCCGCATCTGCGAAGTGACATCAAGCAGTATGGTCGGTTCGAAGAAAGTGCCACCGAGTGCGTGTGGCTTGCCGCCACAAGCGATGCGTGCGCCATGCTGCACCGCATCGGCGATATGCGCCTGAACTTTCTCGAGCGCGCGCTGATCGATCAATGGGCCCTGATCGGTGGGTCCCTGCAACCCATCCCCTACGCGTAGAGTGGATACTGCTTGCGCTAACTTCGCCGCAAATGCCTCATATACGCCGCTTTGTACGTAGATTCGGTTCGCACAGACGCAGGTCTGACCGGTGTTGCGGTATTTGCTCGCCATCGCGCCTTGCACGGCAGCATCGAGATCCGCATCGTCGAAGACGATGAAGGGGGCGTTGCCACCCAATTCCATCGACACTTTCTTTACGGTGTCGGCGCATTGGGCGATCAGCTTCTTGCCTACGGCGGTCGAGCCTGTGAAGCTCAGTTTTCGAACCAGCGGGTTGCGTGTCAGCTCGCCGCCGATTTGCTCTGCATCCCCGGTGACGACATTAAAGACGCCGTCCGGGATACCGGCTCGCTGTGCGAGCTCCGCCAATGCGAGTGCCGAGAAGGGTGTTTGCGGTGCTGGCTTGCATACGAAAGTGCACCCCGCCGCCAGGGCTGGACCTAGCTTGCGCGTAATCATGGCGGCCGGAAAGTTCCAAGGCGTGATCGCCGCCGCGACGCCGACAGGTTGTCGTAATACCAGCACGCGCGAGTCGGCTCGGAAAGTGGGAATCACATCTCCATAGATCCGTTTGCCTTCTTCGGCGAACCATTCGATGAACGAAGCGGCATAGGCGATTTCGCCTTTCGACTCTGCTAAAGGCTTGCCTTGCTCGGCTGTCATGATGATGGCCAGATCGTTCGTATTGGCGATCATCAAGTCGGCGAAGCGACGCAGAATCACCGCGCGCTCTTTGGCCGTCTTGCGTGACCAGTTCGACAACGCCGCCGCCGCCGCTTCGATAGCGGTTCGGGTTTCGACGGCTCCCATCATCGGTACTTCGCCAACGACAGTGCCATTGGCCGGGTTACGAATGGCGATTCGTCGTCCATCGACCGCGGCAGTCCAGCGACCTGCGATCCAAGCGTCTTGCTTGAGAAGTGAAGCGTCGTCGAGTTTCATGCTGCTTTGATCCCGTAACGAGCGCGATACGCTTCGAGCGCAGCGCGCTGCTCAGCTGGTAAGTCACTTGCAATCAGGTCGGCTAAGGTCAGCAGGCTGACGCAACGCAAACCGAATTGCTGTTCCACTTCTTGCACGGCCGAGTGATCGCCAGCACCACGCTCTTGCCGATCGAGCGCAAGCAAGACCGCAACGGGTTCCGCGCCAGATTTTTTGATTAGATCGACCGACTCGCGAATTGCCGTACCGGCGGTAATGACGTCATCGACAATCACGACGCGTCCAGCGAGTGGTTGCCCGACGATCAGACCGCCCTCACCATGATCTTTGGCCTCTTTGCGATTGAATGACCAGGGAGCACGAATATTGTGATGTTCAGCCAAGGCCACAGCCGTCGAAGCGACGAGCGGGATGCCTTTGTAGGCTGGGCCAAAGAGCATGTCGTAGCTCACGCCTGACTGAACCAAGGCAGCGGCGTAACACTGACCCAGAATCGCCAGTGCTTCGCCGTCGTTGAATAGACCTGCATTGAAAAAGTAAGGACTCTCGCGTCCCGATTTCAGGGTGAACTTCCCGAAGCGCAGGGCTGAGCGGGCGAGGGCGAGGTCGATGAATCTGCGTTGGTAGGGCTGCATCTCGCTATCATACCGCTGTGCGCGTCATCACTCTGAATGCCAATGGAATCCGGTCCGCTGCGAGCAAAGGTGCTTTCGCCTGGTTGCGCCAGCAGGGTGCCGATGTCATCTGTTTGCAGGAGACCAAGGCGCAAGAGCACCAGTTGGCTGGGCATGACGTCGAATTGGAGGGCTATCACCGCTACTTTTTCGACGCCGAACGACCCGGGTACTCGGGGGTCGCACTGTATTGCAGAGTCAAGCCCGACGAGGTGATTCGCGGATTCGGCGTGCCGGAGTTCGATCGCGAAGGCCGCTATCTCGAAGCTCGCTTCGGCCAACTAGCGGTGGTTTCCTTGTATCTACCCTCTGGATCCTCGGGTCCCGAGAGACAGGCCTCCAAGTTTCGTTTTCTCGATGCTTTCATGCCGCATCTGCAGAAGCTCAAGCGTCGCAAGCAGGACTACATCCTCTGCGGCGATTGGAATATCGCCCATCGCGAGATCGATCTGCGCAACTGGAAGTCGAATCAGAAGAATTCGGGGTTCCTTCCGGAGGAGCGCGCTTGGCTCGATGAGTTGTTCGGGCCGACCGGTTTCGTCGATGCTTTCCGCGAGGTGAACGATCAACCGGATGAATACACCTGGTGGTCCAACCGTGGCCAAGCTTGGGCGAAGAACGTGGGTTGGCGTATCGACTATCAGATCGTGAGTCCTCGCTTGGCTGGCAGTGCAAAAGTGGCTTCGATTTATAAAGCGGAGCGCTTCTCCGATCACGCTCCACTCACGCTCGACTACCACCTGTGATCAAGCCGTACCTCGCCCGGGAATCTTTGGCCGCTTTTTTCGTCGGCATTTCCTCCGGATTTCCTTACGCGATGATCGGCGCGACGCTGACCACCCGGCTTGCGCAGGATGGTATCGACAAGCGTGCGATCACCGCGTTCGCGCTGGCTTTTCTCGTCTATAACCTCAAGCCGTTGTGGGCTTGGGTGGTGGATGGTGTTCGCCTGCCGTTGATAGGTCGCCTTGGACAACGAGTTTCTTGGATGCTTTTCTCCGGGTTGCTCGTCATCGCGGCAACTTTCAATCTAGCCTTCGTAGATCCTGCCGCGAGCTTGCAGGCTATGATCGTGGCCGCGGTGTTACTCGGCGTAGCCGGAGCTACTTACGATATCGTCATCGATGCTTATCGCATCGAGACTTTGCAGCCGCATCAACTCGGCATCGGTGCTGGCATGTCGCAGTACGGTTGGCGCATCGGCTCGGCTGCGGCCGGCGCTGTCGCCTTGCTCGTTGCAGCGCGTGAAGGTTGGGCGGCGGCATACATGGTTTGCGCCGCATTCGCATTGCCTGCGATGTTCACGGCATTGACCCTCGGTGAGCCGGCGCGGCGAGAGGTTGTGTCAGAGCGGCTTGATCTCGGTTCCGCGTGGCGTGCCATCGAGGGTCCTTTTCGTGAGTTCCTGCAGCGACCCGGCGCAGGTCTCGTGCTCGCATTCGTGCTGGTACACAAGGTGGGCGACACGCTGGCTAATTTGACCTTCCGCTTGTTGTTCGATGATCTCGGTTACACCAACGACGAAATCGCCGTGTATGACGTCGGTGTCGGATTCTGGGCATTTCTGATCGGCATTTTCGTCGGCGGCTTGATCTTCGGTCGCTGGGGTTTACAGCGCTCCGTACTTTTGGCGCTCGTGTTGATGGCGATATCCAATTTGTCGTTTGCTGGCTTGGCTGCCGCGGGGCATAGCAATCTCGGGCTCGCTACGGCGATCGGCTTCGAGAACTTCGCCAGCGGTTATGGTGGTGTCGTGGTCGTCGCGTATTTCTCGGCGCTCTGCAATTTGCAATTCACGGCAGCGCAGTACGCGCTTATTTCTGCTGCAGCCAGTGTGATCGGCCGCGTTTTGACCGGAACCACCGCCGGCTCTTTGATCGAATCGATCGGCTATGTCGATTTCTATCTGCTCACGACGCTGGCGGCACTACCGGGTGTTTTACTCTTCATTTTCATGATGCGGCGCGGACTTGTCGAAGAGTCGTTGGGAAGCGCTGGACGGAATAGGTCATGACCCAGCGCTTGTGCCAGCTCGCCGATCTCGAGGCGACCGGGAGCATCAGCTTTCAAGTGGGTGAAGGTGACTGGCCTTTGCGCGGATTCGTCGCGCGGCTGCCCGATGGCAGCGGCTTTCGAGCCTGGGTCAACCGCTGCCCGCATGCCCGTCACCCGCTCGACTTATTACCTGGGCGATTTCTCACCGCTGATGGGCAGTGGATCCAATGTTCCTCGCACGGCGCCCTTTTTGCGCCCGATACGGGTATCTGCGTGGCAGGTCCCTGCGTTGGCAAGGGGCTGCAGTCCGTACCGATCACCGTGATGGGCGATGAAATCAGACTGGCCGAGTCATCGCCGAACGGCGACAATGCGCGCCGCTCATCATGATCGAATCCTTCCTCAAATTTTTCGTCGTGTTCTTCCTCGTGGTCGAACCGATTTCGCTCGTCCCGGTTTTTGCGAGTTTGACCGAAGGCGCGAGTGCGCAGTATCGCCGCCGCATGGCGATCAAGTCCGTCATCGTGGCAGGAATGATCATCCTCGGCTTTGCATTGAGTGGTGCCGCTTTCCTCGGCGCCATGGGCATCAGTATCGATTCATTCCGCATTTTCGGCGGCTTGCTGTTGTTCCTCGTCGCGCTCGAGATGGTGTTTGCGCGCGAGTCTGGAACGCGAACCTCGACCGACGAACAAGCGGAGAGCCGACGCCGCGCCGATATTTCCGTGTTTCCTTTGGCCTTTCCCTTCATGTCGGGTCCGGGTGCCTTGACCACGATTCTGCTGTGGTTCGGCCCGGTATCCGTGATCGATCAGCCCGTCTTGTTTGCTGCTCTGTCTGCAGCGGCGCTGCTCGTTTTGGCGATTTCTTTGGGGATGATGCTGGCAGCAGGTCCGCTGATGCGTCTGCTAGGCGCAACCGGTACCAACGTAGTCAACCGCCTGCTCGGGGTGATCCTGGGTGCGCTCGCCGTTCAGTTCATCGTCGATGGTATTCGGGCTAGCTTCGGTATCACGCTCTAAAGCTAGACTCGTCGAAACGAGAGATCCCATACGCCATGGCCAAGTCGTTGCCCTCGCTTCTCGAAGCGGGTCAGCGCGCGCCAGGCCGGTCGCGGAACGAACCCATCATTGCCACCTAGTTCTTCGCTGCGATTTGAGAAATAGGGGCTCGCGTCGACCACTTCGCGCATCTGCAAGGCATAGGGTTCCCAATCGGTCGCTAGCTGTAGCAATCCGCCAGTTTTGATTTTCCGTGCCAATAAGTCGACGAAAGGCGCCTGGATCAGGCGACGCTTGTGATGTCGCTTCTTGTGCCAAGGATCGGGGAACAGGATCAATACTTCCGACAACGACGAATCGGCTAGATGATGCCCCAACACCTCAACGGCATCGTGGCAAATGACTTTCAGATTACGAAGATCTAGTTCCTTGGTCTGCAGCAAGGCATGGCCAACGCCCGCTCGATGTACTTCGATTCCGACAAAATCCCTCGCAGGATCTTGGCGCGCGTACTCCACCAGGTTATCGCCGTTACCGAAGCCGATCTCGACGACCTTATTGACGGTGCGGCCAAAGATATCGTTTAACGTAAGTTGTTCGGCCTTCTCGGGGTCGATGTCGATTCCGAAGATGGGCCAATCGAGTTCGAGTGCGCGACGCTGTGCTTCGGTCATTCGACCTGCGCGCAGTACGAAGCTGCGGATTCGGCGATGTGATTGCTCTGACATGGTGCAATTATGACAGCCGACTGCATTCAGGACTTGCGTCGGCGGCTTGCACTTGCGAAAGTTCCGCCCCGGTTCATTCAGCCCGACTTGAAGGATTCTCAGCGCCATGCCTGATCTCGCCCATACCGAAGTTCTGCGGTACAAAGACTTCGCGAGCTACGTCGCTTCCGACCCGGCACGTGCGGGCAAACGGCCTGGCATCATCGTGCTGCCGGAGTGGTGGGGCCTGAACGACTACCTGCGCCGCCGCGCGCGCGAACTGGCTGGGCTCGGATTCGTGGCGATGGCGACTGACGTCTACGGTGATGGTCGCGAGGCGGCCGACTCCACCGAGGCGGGGCAACTCATGGGCGGCTTGTTCGCCGATATACCGTCGCTGAATGCGCGTCTGCAGGCTGCATATGATCAATTGCGTGCGCATCCGCTTGTCGATCCGGATCGCATTGGCGCCATGGGCTATTGCCTAGGCGGTGCGCTGTCGTTGCATATGGGGCGTCTCGGTATTCCGCTGAAGGGCGTAGCGAGCTTCCATGGCGCGCTCACTCGTGCGCACGAGGCGAAGCCGGGCGAGTTCAAGGCTTCCGTACTTATCTGCCACGGCGAGGCCGATGGCATGGTGCCCGCAGAGGATCAAGCGAATTTCCGCAAGGAAATGGAACAGCTAGGCGTCGATTACCAGTTCAATTCCTACCCGGGTGCGAAGCACGGCTTCACCAACCCGGAAGCGACCGAGAAGGGTAAAAAATACAATCTGCCGCTCGCATATGACGAGAAGACCGATCGTCAGTCCTGGGAAGACATGAAGTCTTTCTGGGCG
>CAIVYV010000354.1 GCA_903910215.1 uncultured Pseudomonadota bacterium | reverse complement strand
CTGCAGTTGGCGACTCAACGGGGCGGGGCGCCGGCGTTTTTGTTCCGTCCATTGAGCGAGGCTGTGCGTTCATCGGCGGCCGAACTGCGCATTGCGTGCGAGTCTTTGCCGGCGGATGAACCTAAGCCCGGCGCGCGTCTGCAACTGCTGAAGAGCCGTGGTGGGCGGCGGCATGCCTTCACGGTGTATTGGAACCATGGCCAGGCGTGAGCGCGTCTCGTCGACGCGACGGGCGTTTGCCACGACACGGCGCGCAGCGACGGTCTCGCGTTCACGTGGCACGGCGTTACCAGCCGAGCGATCGACGGCGGCATCCGCAGCGCCGGCACATCGGACTGAGTCGCTTTTCGTCGAGTCGCCTGTTGTCGATTTGCCCTTCGAAAACACACCTGCGGAATCGTGGTTAGCGCTGCAGTGTGCCGACATCCAATCGGGTGCACTCCAATCAGATGCACTCGAACGACTGTCTGCTTTGGCCATGGACTACACGCCACGCGTCAGCATCGAAGAGCCCGATGCGGTGGTTCTCGAAGTACGTGGCAGCTTTCGTCTCTTCGGCGGTGCGCGTGTCTTGTGTCGGCAAATCGTGGCGCGTGCGCATGCCGTGTCTGTACCCGTCGATTGGGCACTGGCACCGACACCGTTGGCAGCACTGGCGTTAGCTAGAGCCAAGCAAAACCTGCTCGTCTCGAGTCGAGAGCGATTGGTGGGTCTATTGTCGCCATTGCCGATCGCCGTATTGCGTTGGCCCTATGCGCAAGTTGAGCGCCTCGAGTCGATCGGTGTGCGAACGATAGGCGCCTTGTTGCGTTTGCCACGAGCGGGTTTTGCGCGTCGATTCGGACAACCTGCCTTGCAGATGCTCGATCGCTTGACTGGTGCCACTGCCGATCTGCGCAGACCCCATCGAGTGCGCGAGCGTTTTCACGCTCGTCGTGAACCGGATTTCGAATTACGGACTCAAGCTGCCGTATTGGCTTATCTAGAACCTTTGCTTGCCGATCTCGAACGATTTCTCTGCTTACGACAAGCGGGCCTCGAGTCGCTGCAATTGCGGTTGCATCATCGAGCGCCCGTGCCGACCACGCGAGTGACGCTGCGATTTGCCTCGATGCAGTGGCAGACCTCTGCCTGTCGCGAGTTGTTGTCTCTGCAGTTGTCGCGTTGTGCTTTACCGGCGGCAGTCACGCTGTGCGAGTTGCGCTCAGGGGCATTGCGACCTCGCATCGCTTGCAGCGCCTCACTTTGGCGTGCTGGCGAGCGGGGCGCTGGTGTGACAGGTGAAGTACCTGCCTTGGTTGAGCGGTTGCGGGCGCGCTTGGGCGATGAGGCGGTCTATGGCCTTTGTCTCGTACCCGAGCATCGACCCGAGCGGGCTTGGCGTGTCGCAGAACCACGTGCGCCAAGCTATACATCTCGATCAGCTAAAAGTGCTTCGGATGATTGCGCCGGTACCACTGCGAGTAGCAATGCGGGCAGCCTCGTCACTCGGCGCCCCTTATGGTTACTGCATCAACCGCGAGACCTGCCTTGTCCGCTCTCGCAACTGCAGTTACTCGAGGGACCCGAACGTATCGAGACCGGATGGTGGGATGGCGCAGACGTCGCGCGTGATTACTACATCGCTCGCCATCGCGATGGCAGTCGCCTCTGGATCTATCGCGAGCGTTTGGCGCCCCATGCGTGGTACTGGCATGGGGTGTTTGACTGAGTTTGTTTGTGGCCGTATATGATTACGCCGAATTGCACTGCCTGAGCAGCTTCAGTTTACTGCGTGGTGCATCGCAGCCGCGAGAGCTGGCGACGCGCGCAGTGGAGCTCGGATACGCGGCTTTGGCGATCACCGATGAGTGTTCGATGGCCGGGGTGGTACGGGCGCACACGGCGCTACGCGGCACACCGACTCGACTGATCGTCGGCAGCGAGCTGCGTTTGAGTGAGGGGCCGTTGCTGGTGGCGCTCGCGAATGATCGATCGG
>CAIVYV010000353.1 GCA_903910215.1 uncultured Pseudomonadota bacterium | reverse complement strand
GGTGAAGTCGATATCGCAGCTTCTCGGCTCGCTGATCATTCCATCCGTTCGACCATCTTTAACGTCGCATTGCTGCAAGACGATCTTTTTCAAACGACTCTGAATGCTCGAGTCCAGCAAGAGCGCATTTTCTCTATAGGCGTTGCTGATAAGCCAGTTGCCCCACAGCCCTGCCGTACCGCTCAGATCGAAAATGCTCGCGCCTGCAGCGATGCCATCGAACAGGTGCGGATATCTTTGCGCGGCGATCAGTCCGAGACGCCCGCCGTTAGAACAGCCGGAGAAGTACTTGTAGTCGGGATCCTTGCCATAAGTTTGCCGAGTCAGATCGAGACCGACATCCACCATCAGTGGCAGAATCCGGTACGCCCAGATGTCGAGCGCTTCTGCATCGGCTGCCCAGTCCGTATCCCAACTTGCAGCCTTATGTCCGCCATCATGCGCAATCGCGGCATAACCTCGTTTCACCGCTTCATTGATCGAGTTGCTGTAGCCTGGTTTGTCAGGGAGCAACTCACCGCAAAAGCCCCCGCAACCTGCCATCATGAAGCGGCCGTTCCATGGGGTTGGTAAGCGCATGAGGAATTCGACTTTATTCGCTTTGATGCCGCGCACCTCGCAATGCGCGGGCAGCGAGCCCTTGTCGATCCATCGCGGCGACTCACGGAGTTTGACGTCAGCGGCAGGCTGCAGTTTTGCGCAAAGTGCCGCCGCACTGCTGATGTCTAAATCAGCTTGGGTGTAACCCGGGCTCGGGATCAGGCTAGCAAGGGTGACTATCAGGATTGTGATGGATAGACGCCGCATGATCTCTGCCTCGTATCGTAGGGCCGGATTGTGTAGGGTAGCAGTGTATGACAGAGCCTCATGCGGCCGAAGAAATACGCCCCTTCGTCGTCCCGTGTCGACGACTCGATGGCCGGGCACCACTGCGGTGGTTGGCAGCAGGCTGGCAGGATGTGCGACGTGCGCCGGCGCTGACGGCTGCGTATGGCGTTGTCATCGTCCTTGTTAGCGTGGCGATTAGCGCTTTGGCGTGGCAACTTGGGCGCTTTGCATTGCTCGCCGCGTTGCTCTTGGGCTTTGTTTTTGCCGCGCCCTTGATCGCGGTCGGGCTGTATAGCGTCAGTCGGGCTTTAGAGGAGGGTCGATCTCCGCGACTCTCGGATAGCTTCCGCTTGGTACGTAGCATCCCGGGTCAGGCAGCGGTGTTCGCACTGATCCAGATGGTCATCCTGTTCACATGGTCGCGCTCGGGCATGATGGTCAGCGCCTTCATGTCGATCGAATCGAACGACGCTCGCTCCCTGATTGAGTTTCTGGCGGTGGGTTCCGCATTCGGTACCATCTTCGCAGCACTCACTTTTTCGACGGCGGTTTTCAGCTTGCCCATGATTGCTGATCGCGATGTGGATATGGTCACCGCGGTTGTATCGAGTGTGAATGCTGTACTTCGTAACAAACGGGTCGCGATGTTTTGGGCATTCTTGATTGCGCTGATCACTCTACTGGGATTTTCGACCGCATTCATCGGATTGGGAGTGT
The DNA here is from genome assembly GCA_903910215.1 of uncultured Pseudomonadota bacterium. Classification (GTDB taxonomy): domain Bacteria; phylum Pseudomonadota; class Gammaproteobacteria; order Steroidobacterales; family Steroidobacteraceae; genus UBA964. The sequence goes on along the minus strand of CAIVYV010000353.1, from coordinate 14,944 downwards.
TGATGCCCTGGTTGGCGTATTCCGCATAGCACAGTTATCGCGAGACGCTCGATTGCTCTGTGTGGCCGAAATTGCAAACGTCCCGTGACGATGGCTCCTTACGGGAACGTGAGTGAGGTTTGTGTTCCGGCTGATATGTTGAATAATCGTCGGGTGAAACGCATGACCGGTGGTGTGCCGGTGGGCGGAACTGCCAGGGGATTGAACTCGCTGCGCGTCGGGTCTATGTCGACTCCGAAATCGCAGGTGAAAGCCGCGGTGTATCGCCCGGCCTCCAGATAACTCATTCGAAAGTTGGCGATGCCGCCTGTCGTCGTCGGCGTGAGTGGGGCGTAGATAATGGGGTCGACTCCGTCGGTGGGGTCGCCGTCCATATCATCGGGGAGCGTATTTTCGCCTTTGAAGATATAGACGCCGGCTTTGCACGTGCTCGGAGTGGTCTCAACCAGAGTGGCGAGACCGCTGACGTCCACGGCTCCAGTCAAAGACCCCGTTTGCAGTTGATCGACCAGACGAAGCGTCGGTCTCAATATCCAGTTGCCGCCCTGTCCAGGCGGAATGACGAGCGACTTTCGTAAATCGAAATCAATCATTAGTCGAGTCGTGGATCCTTGCGCAACGGTGAAGGGGCGGTTGAGTTTGAGGCCGGATTCGGCGCCGCTAGGTATGAACAGGGGGAACTGGCGGCCATCACGCAATCGGATGCGTGATCCATCCTGTAGGTTTTCTTGGGCTCGGATTTTCAAGCGCAGCCATTGATACTCCCCTGGTAGTAGCGGGTTTCCATCAAGAAGGTTGAAACTTTTGCCGTCTCGAAACTCGAGAAGATTTACGCTGCGGGGGGCATCGAAATCGATGTTGATCGTATCGTTGGGGCCGCGAGGAAGTTCAATGCCGGTAACGACGATGATGACTTCTGCGGCGTCATCAACGGGCGCATCGGTCAAGCCGACCGTCAAAAATCCGCTTGTAGGCGCAATGGTGGTGGGCGAGTCGTCGCTGCCACATGCCGAAGTCACGGCGATGGCAAAAGCACTGACAGTGATCAGGAGAAATCGTGAATGGCGAGTCATGACGGATGCGAGCCTCGTATTCGATTTCAGTGATCTTTGGAGGAGTTCGCGCTTCTATTCCAGCACGAGACTTCCGGCGCCGACTTCTCGCAACCGCGATACCCATATTGCAAGTTATGTTTACGCAGATTCAGAGCATCGAGTCCTTCCTGATAGCACTCGCAGGCTTCGCTCTCAAGAAGATCGCGATTAAGGACGGTCAAGCATCCGCGACTGTATTCGACCATACCGTCTCGCTGCAGTCGGCCAGCCGCATTCGTTACGGCTTCGCGCCGAACGCCGAGAAAGTGGGACATCATCTCATGAGTGATCTTGATGACGCGCGAGGGCGATCTATCTTGTACCGATAGTATCCACCGGCACATTCGCTGTTCGAGACGATGACGACAATTGCAGGTGACTGTTTGTGCCATTAAGCGTATCTGAGAGTATGTGTACTGGAATACGGATTCCTGTATGGCTTGTTCTTCAAAGAATCGCCGTCGCATTTCATCTCGGTTGATCCGCAATGCATTTCCACCTTGTAATGCAACCATTCTGACCGGGCCTGGGCGTTGATCGAACAGTGACTCGAAGCCGATGGCGCCCTCTCGGCCGACTATCAAAAACTCTGCGGAAAAACTGTCTTTCAGCACGTAGTCCATGGACACGATGCAAGTGAGTGGGAAGACAATTTCGGAGCTACGCTCACCCACTTCCCGAAAGATCTCTCCATCCGCAAGGCTGATGGGCTCCATTCGCACCGCAAGTTTTTGGCGCAGCTCTAGCGGGAGAGCGAAAAGCAGCTCGTTGCGATCCAGTTCATTGAGCGAAACCATGTTCATCCCCAGTATTGACAGGGATGCCAATGTAAAAGTCGGCCTGACTAATATCTGTTCGAAAACACACGCTTACGGCATATACATGGAAACACCTTTATTTTTGTCGCAACTTCTCGAGTGTCACTGCAACGCCATTTTCCGCATCAGCGAAGAAGCGGGGTGAGGCGGCGGAAGCCTGGCGAAAGAAGCGCAAGGCATGATCCAGTTCGTCCTGGCGCAAAGCATGTTCGCCAAGCCGCTGGTACGCCCATTGCTCGGAGAGACCCTCTAGATAGGCTCCGAGAGCGGCAGGGTAATCGCCGTCGATAGCAAACAGATCACCGCGGACGATCCATGTCGCCTGAATGGGCTCATTGATTATTGAGGCGATGACCGACTTCGATTCAATGAAACGTCCGAGATTCATCAGCGTTCTGGCACGATAAGTCAGTAGTTCGACCGCAGCCGGCTCGGCGCGCAATGCCGTGTCGTATATAGTGAGCGCACGCTCGAAGTCCTGACGTTTTTCGCAGGCCAATCCCAAGCCGATCATAGCGCGCCTCTTCTCGGTAGCCAGTAGCACGGCCTGTTCGAACGCGTTTACTGCTGCATCGTATTGTCCGGTTTCGAGGAGAAGGAATCCGAGGCTCTCATGTACATTTCCGTTGGACGGATTTCGGTCAAGGGCGATCCTCCAGGCTTTGATCGCCATCTCGCGATTGCCGAGTGTTCGATGCAGATTTCCGGCACGAACTAAAGCACGATCATCAGATGGAGCCAGCTTCTCAGCACTGAGAAACAGATGGAACGCGTATTCGATTTTGCCGTCGCGTGCGGCGATATCCCCTTGAGCTAGCAATAGGTCTATCCGCTCGCGCTGTGCAAGCTGCTCTTGATCCCCAGACTTCACTACAGCGTTTTCTACCGACTGACTAGTCAAACGAGAGGTGGAGGTACAGCCAGTGATCACAGCCGAAACCCATAGCAAAGTGGCAAATAATGTTAGTTTTTTATTCATATAATTTCTCGATCGGATCGGCTCATGCCCCAAAGGAATCCAAAATCCGCAAGATGGCAGGCCCAATGGCAATTAGAAAAAAAGCGGGGAATTCGCAGAAAACCAGTGGAAAAATCATTTTCGTTCCGATTTTTGCGGCCTGATTCTCAGCCCGTTGCATACGTTGATCGCGAAAATCCTCCGCATAGATTCGCAATGAATTACCCACCCCCGTGCCGAGTTGAAGTGTTTGGGTGAGCAAGCTAACAAAGCCTCTGATTTCCAGTAGGCCCGTTCTGACATTGAGACTTCTAAGTGCAGTACCGCGTTCGACACCTGAGCGGATTTCCGCATTGACCGCAGCGAACTCCGTGGCGAGATCAGGGTGCATATGTCGAATTTCATCCGTGACCCGTTCCATGGCTGCGGACAGTCCAAGCCCTGCTTCAACGCAGATGACGAGCATATCGAGTGCGTCCGGGAAAGCATTGCGCAGTCGCATCTGGCGACGTTTCAATTTCTCTCGCAACCACCAGTTCGGCAGCAATAAGGCGAGCGCTACGATTAAAGCTGATATCAACATGAGTTGGGGGCCCGTCAGCGTCGTTGGAGAGCGCCACAGCAGCCAAATACTTATTACTGAAGTCAGTACTAGACCCGCCTTTACTGTCACGAAGACCGCAGGCGCGGTGGAGCGTCGATATCCTGCGATGTACAAGTGTTCCGAGATACGGATACGTTCATCGCCCAATATAGGTAATAGCCTCTCTCCGAGCTGCGACAGACCCTTCCACGCCCAGTTTGCGACGGATTCTCTGCTATCGCTCTCGGTAGCGAGCGCTTCGCCCCTGTATCGGGCTATATCGCGTACGTTCCAAATCCAATTGCCCGCGACATATGCAAGTAAAAAAGCGCAGAGCGCGATCGATAGCGCGATCAGTAGACTCAGATAATCCATGGCACAGCCTCAAATTACGATACGAGATACTCGACGGATCCATATGACACCGATAATCATCAGTATGGCGCAACCCCCGAGTAAGGTTGGCCCGCGCGGGTCTTCTATTAAGCGATCAAGATAGCTCGACTGGGTGAAATGCAAGAGCGCTCCGAGGATGAACGGGATAAGGATGAGAATCCACGCCGATAGACGTCCCTCGGCAGAGAGGGTTCGAAGTTTTCGCTCGAAACGAAAGCGCTGCCGAATTAGGTAGGAGATATGATCGAGCGCCTCGGCAAGATTTCCACCCGTTTCTCTTTGCACAAGTATGGCCGTGACGAAACCGCGTAGCATGACACTCGGCATACGATCCAGCATGGCCAGCAGTGCGCTGCGCGGGTCATTGCCATAGCTGAGATCCGCTGCCGTAATGCCGAACTCACGCGCGATCGGTTCGCTCATGTTGTTCGACACGAGTCTGAAGGTCGATACCAAGGGATTGCCCGCACGTAGGCTACGCTTGACCATGTCGATCGCATCCGCCAATTGCATATCGATCTTTGAAATACGCCTTGCTCGGAGCCAGCGAAGCCCGGCGAAAGGGGTGCCTGCTGCCGCTACAGCAGCCAGTGCTGAAATCCACCACTCCAGATCTGAGAGCATGAGAGTGCCGAAAGTGACGCTGGCCAAGATAATCGAATAAACGAAGAGTCGAGATATCAAAATTTCAAGGCCGGACTGATCGACAAGCCGGCGCAGGCCATCGAATTCAGGGCGTCTTTCGAAAGTCTTACGAAGATTAGAGAGTTGAGCTAGACGTGGTCTTCTCAAGAATCGGGGCTCTGCAGGATCTTCGATTTCGTTACTTTTTTCGAGAATATCTCGCAGGTCGCGGTTGGTCTCGCGCCTCGACATCACCTCCGATGTCGTAGCTCGGAGCAGTAGAAAAACGGACATGAAGACGAGAACGAAAAAGACAATCAGTATCGTACTCATGAGCGTATATCCGCCTGATCTTCTGAGAAGAGAGCGATAGGCAGCTCGATACCGCGTTTGCTGAGCCGGTCGTAGAACTCCGGTACGATCCCGGTCGGCGAAAATCGTCCCGTGACACCGCCTCGCTCATCGATACCAGATCTGGCAAAGCGAAAAATCTCCGACATCACGATGGTTTCAGCCTCCATTCCGTTTATTTCTTGCACACTGATCACACGCCGACACCCGTCCTCTTGCCGCTCCATATGGATGATGACGTCAATCGCCGATGCAATCTGAGCTCGAAGTGCAGCAATCGGGAACTGGATACCGGTCATTGCCACCATTGTCTCTACACGGCTCAACGCATCGCGACTGGAGTTCGCGTGGATAGTCGTTAACGACCCATCATGACCGGTGTTCATCGACTGGAGCATATCCAGTGCTTCAGCGCCGCGGACTTCGCCCACAACGATTCGATCCGGACGCATTCGAAGACTGTTTCTTACGAGGTCGCGTTGCGTGATTTGTCCTCGCCCTTCGACGTTAACCTGGCGGGTTTCGAGTCGGACCACATGAGGTTGCTGTAATTGCAGCTCAGCAGAATCCTCGATAGTGATGATGCGTTCGCGTTCCGGAATGAACCCGGACATGGCATTCAGTAGCGTCGTCTTACCGCAACCTGTTCCTCCGGAGATCATCACATTCAGTCGGCCAAGAACAATAGCTTTCAGCAAATCGACCAATGCAGGGCTCAGTGAGCCATAACGCACGAGGTCATCCATTCGCAATGCATCCTTGCGAAATCGTCTGATCGAAAGTACAGGGCCGTCGATAGCCAATGGTGGAATGATCGCGTTGATTCGAGACCCATCCTGTAGTCGCGCATCGACCATCGGAATCGACTCGTCTATTCGACGTCCAACTTTTGAAACGATTCTGTCGATGATGTTCAACAGATGCGCATCGTCATGAAATCGAACGGCTGTGCGTTGCAGTTTTCCGGCGCGCTCCACGTAGATGTGATCATGCCCGTTGACGAGGATGTCTGAAACCGTGGGGTCCGCAAGCAGAGGCTCGAGGGGGCCAAGCCCCATGACTTCGTCTTCGATCTGACGTACGACGTGGCGTCGCTGGATCAAACTGAGTGGCGCTGCCTCCTCATTGATGAGTCGATTTGCGATATCGCGAATTTGCGTGCGCGAGCGCTTCTCGTCGATCGTGCCAATCATCGATAGATCGAGCGTGCCAAGCACTTTCGGGAGAATCAATTGCTTCCATTCCGCTTCGAGGGGGCTGACTTCGGTGTCCGAGAGGTCAGCAATCATGGGGTGGTCGATCATGAATGTTTGTCGCTCCGAGAGAGGGAAGTCCAAAATCGTCCGAGTAGCTTGGTATCAGTTTCGATATGGGTTCCAGTAAGAGAGTTAGCGAGTTCGATGAGCGTTCGAGTCGTAGCGGCCTCACGATCGACCTCTAGCACCGGTGTACCGGAATCGATACTGCGTCGTACTAGTGAGGTGTCCTCGGCGATACGATGTATCTCTGAGGTAGTCAGTGCTTTTTTTATGAAGCTATCCGGTAGTGCTGAACGAGACGAATGTCGGTTCACTACTGTCCGGATGGTCTCATCATGTAGGCCGATCGTCTGGATGAGTAGGGATTGCTGTTTCCGCGCGCATCTAACGTCCGAGAGTTCGGGCCGTAAAACTGTCAGAACAAACCGCGACTGAACGAGCGCTTCGATGGAAGCTTCATCAAACCAGCGATTGGCGGCGACGATGATGAGGTCATGACGGCTTTTGATGATGGAGAGAAGTCGCGAAATGTCGGAACCGTTGATCGAGTGAGGGAAGACGCCGTCATTGCTAGTCGACAGCAGTTGCAGCCCACTACCATGCCGAGTTGAGTAACCATCTAGTGCGATCGCGTCGAGCGTATGGAGATTGGCAATGGCCTCGTCAATGCCGCGCGAGGGGTTCAAGCCGAGCATTGAGGTGATTGGCGAATAGACATGATCGAGATCGATCAGCAAAGTCGGCTTTCGCGCCTCACTTTGTAAGATATGCGCCAGATTGCAGGCGATGAATGAGGTTCCGACTCCGCCCGCCGCACCGAGAACCGTGATCATGATGGGATCGCGAGTCGCGAGCGAGTTTTCGCTGTGACTACGCAGAGCTTTTGTTACAGCCGTTTGTAGTTCGTCCGTCGTCGGCGTCGATGGGAGTAGGTCGTCGACACCGATCCGCACCATCAATTTTGTAGCTTCCACGGTGTTTAGATCACCGCAAACTAGAATCGGCGGCTTTTGTGAAGTCGGAGGTGCCTGTGCCTCGACAGCAGCCAACAGATGCGTTTGTCGACTGCGAGCAGAAAGAACGACGAGATCTGCCTCGGCGAGCGCGCGCCGAAGTGCGCCATTCGTCGTGTCGTCGAGGAGCAGTGTGCGTAGCTGTACTTCGGCCACGTCGCGCAGCTGATCTTCAAGCCGGGTGAGATCCTCGCGGTTCATTCCGATGAGCAGCACGTCTTTCAGCATGCAGGTACTCCGGTCGGAGCGACGCCGAGGCTTTCGGCAATCGCGGTCGAGTTGATTGAGTCCGGCGCAAATACCCCTGAGATAAACGGAATCAAAAGTGGAATCTGAATGTTTTGTAAGCTCACCCGAACTGAATGAATTGCGGAATAATTCTGCGCAACGTTTGTGATGACTTGACCTGATGCATTCAAGTAGGAAATCGACACGTTCGATGCCGTTGCTCCAGCGATGGAGACGCCCGTCGATAGGGGGTCTTCGAAGCGCGCTGCCAATGCGGGGAGTGGGTCGCCAATTGGGCAGACGGTGGCGAGACGCGCCGCTCTACGAACGCCTTCCTCGAAAGTCATTCGAAGATAGACGAGACGCGACAAGTCGATGACTATGAAGAGAGCCAGCAGCAGAGTCGATGCGACGAGTGCGAATTCAACAATCGTTGTTCCGCGTTGCTTACCGGGACGCCGTGATAACGCTTTAGCCTTTTTCATAACGCTCGCATGATTGTTTTCGGTTTCAACGAAATAGCAGCTGTTGCGATGTCTTCTCCAAATCCAAAGACAGGGAATACATCGCCGATTACCGGCTCGTAGGCATAGTCGATCGAGACGCTGATGAGACCGTCGGGGGTTACTGTAACCACGACATCCGTCGGGCTCAGGCCCGGAACGGCCGGCGTGGTGCCAGATGCGGTGGTTCCATAGACGACCAAGTTTATGGCTTGCGTTCTGATGCTATCGGTTAGTAGGGCGACGCCCGTGGTGCCTTGTAAGGCGTTTTCAGCGACAAAGCGCGCAGCTGACTGAACTCGATGCGAGAGCCGCGAGTATTGGATGAATGCCCGACCGAACTCCCCTGCAGCCAGCGTCAGCAGTATCAGGATGGGCAGTACGATCGCCATTTCGACAACGGCGAGGCCCGCAATCAGTTTTCGGTCGATCATGAGTCTCTGCTCGACGAGTCACGAAAGAGCTGAATGACGTAGGGCCCGCTTGTTCCAGGTTGCGACCCAGGACGTCCACCTGCTTCGCAGTCCCGCAGGAACTCTGCGTAAATCTGCGAAGTTGAGTTCGAGCCGCGTCCGTTGATTTTCTGCAGAAGAAAAAAACAGCCAAATCCAACTATCTGAAGCTCGGTTCGCCCTTTCGCCGGTGCTGCGCAGTTAACGAGAGGGACTGCGATCTCTCGCCGCCGGAATGCGCCAGGTCCGTTCGGGCGAGGCTGATTGTCATAAAGACCCGCAGCAATATCGGTTTCATATTTCGCGTGATTGACCGCGAGGTCACTCGCTTGGGTGATGACGTTCGCCCCTTGTTTCACCTGTCCTGTGTTCCGATCGATCGATAACGCGGGTGAGGGTTCATCGACCACTACATCTGGCGGATAGTTTGCAGCTGGAAGTCCGCCTTGGATAAATCGTGTATTGATACCCTCTGCGACGGGCCCGGAGGACTGCCCGGGCTTGGTGTCCACACTTTTTCCGACTTCTAGACACGTCTTGTAATCGCCAGCAAGATTCGTACGAAGTGCGTTCGCCCCGTTGCCGTCTAAGCTGAGAAAGCTAAACTTTCCGACGGTCGTCCCGCCGTCATCACTCAATCCATAAACGCCCCCTGGCGTAAAGCCGAAAAACGGCTTCCCCACAGTCAGATCGGCGCATGCTCCGAGCGGGAACACATTGCATGCATAAGCCAGCGGCGCGCTCGGGCCCGCAACCGCGCTCGCGCCGGCTGTAAGATCGACGATGCCGAGCGCTCGGGCAAAACTGACATCGCTCGAAACGTCGCTCAGTCGAACCCGCACGTAACGTGCAGGTGTACTGCCAGCAACGAAAGGGCTGGGCGTTGCCGAGAACTGTATTTCGAACCAGGTGTTTTGTGGACAGGTAACTCCTGCAGGTATCTCGTCTGTCAGCTCGGCGAATCCGACTGCATTTGCTAGCATGACTTCGCGCGCCCTTTCGCAAGCCGCCAAAGTAGAGCCGGTTTCATCCAGTCGCTTGGCTGCAGCCAGCGACATGGCATCCGCTGTTGATTGCAGTCTTGACTTCACATACCCGAGGTGACTCGCGTCAATTGCGAGACTGACGATACCGACAACGCTGACCATTGCCACCAGCATCAGAGGTATGACGCTGCCCCGACAGTAAAGTTGCTTTCGATGTGCCTGCGCCGACATATCAATTTCGGCCCATACCGCCCAACAGTAAGTCCATCAGCCCGGGACGAGACGAACCTTCACGGCTTCGACTGCGTACACCATTGACCGTCGCGTTGGCGACCTCGGCATCGGTTCCGCGAGGCGCTGTTGTTCCGTGACGCGCTGTCGCCTCGGCATCGTTGACTTGTGCCGCCAGAATCGTCTTAAGGCTCTGACCGTCAGCCACTGAGGGCTCAGTGGTTGCGCATCCTCCCAACATGCCAGTGCTTAAAGCTATTGAGTACAGAATGACCAGTGGTTTTCCTGCGTTCATGGATTCTTCCTCTCTTGTGTGTCTTGCGGTGGGACGACTTCCGGTGCACTGATCCGCCCCATCATGTAAAAGTCCCAATCGTCCGGCTGGCGATAACGATCGGTTGGCAGATCCAGTGATTTCGGGTCAATCGGTCGCGCCAGGCGTGGTGTTACCAGGATGACGAGCTCGGTATTACCCTTCACGAAATCCTGGCTGCGAAATAGCGCGCCGAGCACCGGCAGAGAGCCAAGGCCAGGGAATTTACTCACCATTGAACGGACGTTGTCGCTGAATAGGCCCGCTAATGCGATCGTCTGACCATCCGCAAGTTCCACGGTGCCTGTCGCATTGCGTCTCGTGAGTGACGGAACGACGAAGGTTGAGCTCGTTTGAGTCGGGTTCAGGACAACGCTGGTCGCGTTTGAGATCTCACTAACAGAAACCTCGAGCTTCGTATTGATTCGATCTTCGGCGAGAACTGTTGGTAAAACCTTCAGAGAAATGCCGAAATCTTTGAATGCGATAGTGACGCTTCGGTCGCTCTGTGGGACAGGAATCGGAAACTCACCACCTGACAGAAAAGTAGCCTCCTGTCCGGTCAACGTTGTCAGGGTCGGCTCGGCCAGGATTTTTGCGAGTCCCTGATCTTTCGCTGCATCCAAGGCGAGATTGAATGCAAAGCTGTCGGAGAGGTAGCTTGTGAAAATGCCCTGATTAGCTATCACGAGATCGTTCGGTGCAAATTCGTCGAGCACCGGCGCCACTACCGAGCTGCTGTTCGAGCTGACCGACGGAATGCGAGCGCCCGAAGGACCAAACATCGCGTCCGGAAAAGATGCGCCGCCGTTGACGCCGCCACCGCTCCAATTGCCGCGCACGCCAAAAGCATTGAATCGCGCATTGATTCGTTTGAGTTCCGAGCGTGCGACCTCGGCCACTCGGACTTCAACCATGACCTGCTGAGCACCCGATACCTCAAGCAGATTGATGGTCTCGCCGCTCGGGCGATTTGTATTTCGCTGGGTTTCCGACTTCTCGGAATCCGCTTCGCGACTTCGGCGCGCATTATCTAGGCGCGCAAGATAACTCTCCGCCAGGCGAATCGCCGTATTCATGGTAGTCGCACTCGGGACACGACCCGATAACACGATGGATCTCTGAGCCGACGTCACTTCGATGCTGTTACCGGGAATCAGACGAAACAGCCGCGCCTTGAGGCCTTCGAGGTCGTGGGTAACTTCTACTTCGAAAGACGATCGTCCGCCGCCTTCCCGGTCCCAAACGATGAGATTCGTTACGCCTACATCACGACCGAGTACGTAATACTCTGTGGGGCTCAAAACCACGATATCAGCAATCTCCGGATCAGCAATCGAAACCCGCTTTGCCGCCCTATCTAGCGTCAACGTATGCGACTGAAAGACGGGCAGGGTGATCTTCCGGCTACTCGCCTCTAGATCTGCCGCGTTGATGGCTCCACTGAGTGTGAACAGCAAAAACAAGAATAGTGGTCGATGCATATTGAGTGCCTACTCCGACTTACGTGTGGTAACTTGCGTGCCGCGAATCAAGGTCACGGCAGGTGATGGGTCGCGCGGTCTCTCGAGACTTGGCGTCTTAATCGGGAAGAGTCCCGCCTCAATCAATTTCGGCGTGCGGACGACAACTTCCGCCATGGCGGATTCATCGTTCGGCATCACAGTTTTGGCAGACATCGGATTCAGTAAGGTCAGCTGAATTCGTCCGCGTTGCTCTGCTGATGCGATTTTCTCTGCGCCTTTCGGCGTCACCTCGAGCGTCACAGCGCGAACCAGCAATGGTTCGTTCGAGCCCGGATCTGACCTCTGATCGACTGCTAATACTCGGATGTCTTGGAGAATTGTTTCGGCTTCGTACGAATTTCCCTGTTGGAATGTAGCCACGACATCGACCCGATTTTCCGGTAGTACAAATCCGCCTACGCCGATGACATCGTCGACACGTACTGTAACGGCGCGCATACCCGGTTCTAGCACTGCAGCGAGTGAGCTCCCGCCGACGTACTTTGACAGACGTCGATCAATCAGCACCTCGCCCGAAAAGAGTGCGGCCTTCGAAACATGGCCGACTACGTTTTCCGTTCTTGTAAACGCATCTGGTGGAATGCTGGTCCTTATTGCACGGGCTAGCCTGATGTCGTCTTTCTGGATACGTTTCCCGAGTGGAACATCTCGTGCGGCAATCACAACACTCGAAAGAGCGAGTTTATTGGGGTCCATTGCGTCCATGCGCGTTTGCATCCAGCGCGTCGCGAGCCAAGCAGCTAAAGCGGCGAATAAGAGAGCGACAAAAATTAGCCAAACATTCTTTCGGGTTTCGTAGTTCATGGATTCCTCAGGCAGCGAAGACGGTAGCGACAGTCGACGTAGCGATCGCGATCGCATACGGCACGTGCGTGGCGCCCCGGTTTACACAGATGTAAATCAAAGCCAGAATCGCGCCGGCGATGGCGGTTGAGACTATTGCGATCAGTAATTCCGAGACTGTCCACCAGATCGAGGTAACGGAAATCAGCTTCACATCTCCGGCGCTCATGCCGCGCAAAACGTAGATGGGCATGCAAGCGAGTCCGACGATGGCTCCCTGAGTAACTCCACCCAACGCTGACGCGGCTGAATGCTCAATGACAAGATAGGTGATGCCCGCTATTGCAATGAATGCAGTGAGTAAGTTCGGTATCCTTCGCGACTTCCAGTCGAGAACTGCTGCCAGAAAGACAGAAGGGATCAAGACTGACAACTGTATGAACGGGACGGAATTCACGTAGCGCTCCGACGGTGCCCGAGCAGTGGGGAGGGACTCACCGCTCGGGCACCGATACGACAAGGATTACCTATCAGACAAGCGCGTCTGCGAGCTCTTGGAGTTTCGCTGCGGCATTTGTACCGATATCTCCGAAGACTCCAATTAAGGCTACGGTGACGACGCCCGCAACGAGGGCGTACTCGACTGCAGCAAGTCCGCGCTCATCACGGATAAAAAGTTTCAGAAAATTTTTCATTGAGTTCTCCTGATTGGATTTAAAGGGCTATCGAAGTGACGACTTCGACAGCGACACCATAGAGGAGTAATTGCGCGGGTCCTTGCGCGGCCTCGCACCTAGATCGCAGTTGATCTCAGTGCTGGATGAAACGGATACCGAATATCGAGATCATGATACTAGGAGGGGGACAATCTCATCCCAATCGAGTAAGAGGAAATCAAAATGAAGAAGCATTTACTGCATGATCAGATTAATGACGTAGAGGAGGCCGTGCGAGGGCTCATGCGTCGTCCGTTTTCTTTTGATGGATCCGCGTCACAGATACGGCTTGATATGCACGAAGATGAGGACGTGTACTCTATACACGCCGAGATTCCTGGCGCGAAAAAAGACGATGTGAAAGTCGAATTGGATGCTAACTATGTAGTGATTTCGGCACAAAAGAAAAGTCAGTCCGAGCATCAGAACAGCGGGCACTGCATTTGCTCGGAGCGCAACTTCGGTGTTGTGTCTCGTAGCATGTCGCTGGCGCACGATATCGACCCAACAAAAGCGCGGGCCTCATACGAAAATGGTGTTCTGGCGCTGACGCTTCCGAAGAAGTCGCGCTCCGAGCTGCACAGAATCGATATCAAGTAGAGAAAAGGGCCGGATCCTCAACGGGATCCGGCCCGAGGTGGTGGCTGGAGAAATCGAGCCACTCGGGGGGATTCACAAAAAAGCAGCTCGACCCTCCGTGTTTGGAAAAGGCCGAGCTGCCTCACCGCACTTCTTTAGTACGGTCACAGGATGGGACCTGTCGTTTAGGACATCGTCTCGGCGACCCTTTCGTGGCCTCGACGCCGGTCTGTCGGGGACCGTGGCTTCCTGTGATCGATGGCTCTGCTTCGGGAAAAGGCGCGAAGTGATTTCCAATCGACGATGCAGAGTCTAGGTATACGGTTCTGTTAATTCGGTGGTGAATCGCACGCAAAGGCGAGAAAGGTGACGTGTGCGCCAGATCACCTTCGGCCGGTCTCCAAGAGTCTAAGGCGGTGTTGAAGGTCGAAACTAGAAGCAAGAAAAAACAGTGTTATACGGATCCTAGAGGATTCTTTGTCCCGGATAGTGTCTCGTGGGTGCGACGACTAGCGTATCTAATCTGTCATGAGTGTTTCCTCACACTAAAATCAAATACTTCGTGACGTCGAGAGCCAAATTCTCGAAACTTTGCGCTCATCACTCATTCACGGAGGGAAATCGATGAAGCCGGTGATGACACAGAATAAATTTCTCCAGGTTCTACCAAAACATATACTGGATAGATTCGACCCCCACATCGAGATCGTTCTTGTAAATCGTGGGGACACAGATCGTGATCTGACAGGTAGATCCGACTACATCTATTTCCCGATTACCAGCGTCTACTCTTTGGAATTGGAAATGGCAGATGGCTTCAGCTCCCATCTAGCACTCCTCGGGTATCGAGATGCGATTGGCGCACGTAACTTGGTCGACCTCACGATGACTGGAGTGCCACGTGCGATCATCGCTGGCTACTCACTCAGAATGCGTAGTGAGATCTTCGCAGCCGAGATGACGCGGTGGCCGGATTTGAGACGAGCCGTTCATGGTCAGTTCATGCGAGTAACCAACTTTTTAGGTGTGACGAGTGGCTGTAACCTGCGGCACCCTTTGCAGCGTCGATTGGCTCGCTGGCTCTTGAGTCTTAACTACGCTTCAGGATCAACGTGCTTCGAAATGACCCATGAGGATCTTGCTCACTTTCTCGGTGTCCGCCGGGAGGCAGTTACTGAAGCACTATGCCGTCTAGCGCATGCGTCCGTCGTCAAGACCTCCAGAGGTAAATTACAGATCCCTGAGCCGCGAAAGTTGCACGAATTCGCTTGCGAGTGTCGTCATAGCTATCAGAGCGAGAGCGCGCAGCTAGTTCATTCCGCAGGCCGCCTCAAGGCGGCTGGTGCGTGAGCATGCGTCACGGCGCAGGACATGCCAGACCGTGGTTTTAGTGACTTCATTCGACACCGCTGACATCTCTCACCATGGTGTCACCTCATCGGCTTTTACCTTCTGTCTTTGATTTATCCGCATCGATCTGAAACCGGGCGGGATCAGAATGTCAAAGTGACAATGGTGCGATATGTACCCT
>CAIVYV010000352.1 GCA_903910215.1 uncultured Pseudomonadota bacterium | reverse complement strand
GTTTGAAACTGATCGTCATCGATCCGCGCCGATCGGAGACCGCGCGTAAGGCCGATCTGCATCTGCAGTGTTTGCCGGGTCAGGATGTGCCGCTCCTTGCCGCGATGTTGCGGGTGATCATCGAAGAAGGTCTCTACGACAAGGCTTTCGTCGAAGCCGAAACCGATGGTTTCGCCCAGTTGTGTGACACCGTGGCTTCTTTCACGCCCGAGCGGGTGGCGGCGGTTGCTGGCGTTTCGGCGGATGACATCGTCGCTGCCGCGCGTTTGTTTGCCAGGGCGCAGCGCGGTAACGCGACGAGCGGCACCGGCCCGAGCATGGCACCGCACGGCGTGCTGATGGATTACCTCGTGCTCGCGCTCAATACGATTTGTGGACGCTGGGTGAAGGCCGGCGAGCGCATGCCGAATCGTGGCGTGTTCTTTCGGCAATTCTCCGGCGTGGCGCGCGCCGAGAAGCCGCGCTCCGCGGCGGGTTTTGGTGAGACCTTGCGCGTGCGTGGCTTGACCGATACTGCAGCCGGTTTACCCACGGCGGCTTTGGCCGATGAGATTTTGACGCCGGGCGAGGGGCAGGTACGAGCGCTCTTCGTCATTGGTGGTAATCCCTTGCTGTCGTGGCCGAATCAAGAAAAAACTCGTCGCGCACTCGAGTCGCTCGAGTTGCTCGTCGTGATCGATCCGATGCTCTCGGCCACGGCTCGGCATGCGCATTACGTCATCGGACCGCGTCTCGGTTTCGAATCGCCGGCGATCACCTTTGGCAACGAAGGCATCACCGTCTATGGCTTGTCGCTCGGCTACCCCGAGCCCTATGCCCAGTATCAACCGGCGTTGATCGAACCGCCGGCTGGGAGCGATGTGCTCGAAGATTGGCGAATCTTCTTCGAGCTTGGCAAGCACATGGGTTTGCCGCTCGCGTTTCGCGGACAGCCGTTCGATATGGCATCGCCACCCACGACCGACCAGCTGCTCGAGGCTTTCGTCGCGAAGAGTCGAGTGCCGCTCGAGGAGATCAAGCGGCATCCGCACGGCGCGATCTTTCCCGATCCGAAACCGCTCGCCGATCCGAAGCCGCTCGATTGGCCGCATCGACTGCAGCTCGCTGCGACGTCGATGATGAACGAGTTGGCGGCCGTCGCTGCTGCACTGCCGGGTGCAGCCGAAGAGATCGACCGTGATTATCCTTGGTTACTCGTCACGCGGCGCGAACATGCCGTCTACAACTCGGTGGGGCAGCGCCTACCCGCGTTGCGCAAACGGCTCTCGCACAATCCCGCCTACGTGCATCCTCTGGATGCGGGCGCGCTCGGGCTTCTCGACGATATGCCGATCGAGATCGAGTCGCGCCACGGACGCACTCGGGCGCGAGTGCGTCTGGCTGATGACATTCGACGCGGTGTGATTTCTTTGGCGCATGGATTCGAGGATGCGAACCCGGCCGCGCTCATCGACGATGCGAGCGGTTTCGATGCCTTGAGCGGTCTGCCGCGCATGAGCGCCATCCCGGTGCGTATCTTGCGCGCGGCGAGCTAAAGCTCGCGCGGCTAGTGCTCAGAGGC
>CAIVYV010000351.1 GCA_903910215.1 uncultured Pseudomonadota bacterium | reverse complement strand
GGGCTGCAGCCATCGCTTTCGAGATGGCGACCGGCACTTCACGCGCCTTGCCGAACCCGAAACCGACGCGACCAGCGCCGTCACCAACCACCGTCAGTGCCGTGAAACCGAACTGACGACCGCCTTTGACGGTCTTCGAGGTGCGGTTGACCGCAACGAGCTTCTCGAGGTACTCGTCGGTGGCCTGGGATTTTTCGACTCGTGCCATGGATGTGTCCTGTCTTAAAACTCGAGGCCCGCTTCACGCGCGGCATCCGCCAGCGCCTTGATGCGTCCGTGGTACATGAAACCCGCGCGATCGAACGCGACCTTGCTCACGCCGGCGGCCTTGGCACGCTCGGCAATGGCTCGACCAACGGCCTTAGCCGCCTCGACGTTGCCGGTACCCTCGAGGCCATTGGCCACGGCGTCCTGCAAAGTGGAAGCCGACGCCAACACCTGCGCACCGGTCGAATCGAACACCTGCGCGTAGATGTGACGCGGTGTGCGATGAACGGTGAGACGCGGGGTCCCGAGTTCGCGAATCTTCGCTCGCGCCCGCACGGCGCGGCGCTGACGACGCTGTTTGTTGCTGATCTGCATTGCTCGATCCTCTGTGCGCGCCTGCGGTTACTTCTTCTTGCCTTCCTTGAGGGAGATCTGCTCGCCGGCGTAGCGCACACCCTTGCCCTTGTAGGGCTCCGGTGCACGCAGCTCGCGGATCTCAGCAGCAATCTGACCAATGCGCTGCTTGTCGATACCCTTGAGGACGATTTCGGTCTGGCTCGGAGCCTCGACGCTGATGCCTTCCGGCATCTCGACGGCGATGGGGTGCGAATAACCGAGGGTGAGATTCAGGGTCTTGCCCTGTACCGCCGCACGATATCCGACGCCAACGAGCTCGAGCTTGCGCTCGTAACCCTTGCTGACACCGACCGCCATATTCGACAGGTGCGAGCGAGTCGAACCCGCCTGCATGCGATTGTTGGCGTCGTACTCGAGTTCGAGGTGCTTGTCCTTCTGGATGACCTTGACGCCACCCGAAAGCGCCACGCTCAACGAGCCCTTGGCACCCTTCAAGGTGACCGAGGTGTCGGTGATGGTCGCGGTCACGCCCTGGGGCAGTTCGACTGGTTGTTTCGCTACACGACTCATTGATGATTACCTGGTTTGCTACCTGGTGTTCCAAATGCACTGCACGTCAGGCGACGATGCAGAGCACCTCACCACCCTGGCCAATGGCCCGGGCTTGCTTGTCGGTCATCACGCCTTTCGGCGTCGAGACGATGACGGTGCCCATACCGCCGAGAACTTTCGGCAGTTCGTCCTTGCCGCGGTAGATCCGCAGGCCAGGGCGCGAGACACGCTCGAGACGATCGATGACCGGGCGCCCGTCGTAATACTTCAGGGCAATGGTCATCGTGCTCTTGCCGCCATCCGCATCGATGCGGAAATCGGCAACGTAGCCTTCGTCCTTCAAAACTTTGACGACAGCCTGCTTGAGGCGCGATGCGGCGACGTTCACTTCGCTCTTGCGAGCGAGCTGCGCGTTGCGGATGCGGGTCAGCAGATCGGCAATGGGATCAGTCATGCTCATATGGCGCGCGCTCCTACCAGCTCGCCTTGGACACGCCGGGCAGCTCGCCCCGGTTCACAGTCTCGCGAATCTTCACGCGCGAGAGACCGAACTTGCGGTACACGCCACGCGAACGACCCGTGATCGAGCAGCGCTTGCGGCCGCGACTCGGGCTCGCGTCACGCGGCATTTTTTGAAGGGCGACCTGCGCTGCCACGCGATCCTCGTAAGAGGTGCGCGGATTGCGGATCGTCTCCTTGAGCTTCGCACGCTTCGCTGCGAACTTCTTGACGGTTTCGGCGCGACGCTTCTCGCGCTCCACCATGCTCGTCTTGGCCATGTGCTTGCTGCCCTATTACTTGCGGAAGGGGAACTGGAAGGCTTCGAGCAACGCTCGACCTGCCTTGTCGTCCTTCGCCGTGGTGGTGATGGTGATGTCCATGCCCCGGAGCTGATCGATCTGGTCGTACTGGATTTCCGGGAAAATGATCTGTTCCTTGACGCCCATGTTGTAGTTGCCACGGCCGTCGAACGAACGCGGTGACACGCCGCGGAAGTCGCGGATACGTGGCATCGCAACGCTGATCAAGCGATCGAGGAACTCGTACATCCGCGCGCCGCGCAACGTGACTTTGCAGCCGATCGCGAGACCTTCACGGACCTTGAACGAAGCGATCGACTTGCGTGCCTGACAAACGACAGGCTTTTGGCCCGTGATCTTGGTCAGATCCGTAACCGCCGCGTCGATGACCTTCTTGTCGGCCACCGCCTCGCCCACGCCCATGTTGACCGTGATCTTCACGATCTTGGGCACTTCCATCGCGTTGATGATGCCGAGATCCTTGCGGAGCTGGGCCACGACCTTCTCGCGGTAATACTGTTGCAGCCTTGCCATGCTGGTAACCCGTTGATCGACGCTTACGCGTCGATCATCTCTCCGTTGGATTTGAAGAACCGAACACGCTTGCCATCCGCCAGACGCTTGACGCCGACACGATCGGCCTTCTGCGTAGCGGGATTGAACAGCGCGACCTTCGACACGTGCATCGGCATCTCTTTCTCGATGATGCCGCCGGTCTTGTTCATTTGCGGGTTAGCGCGCGTGTGGCGCTTGACCCGATTGATGTTCTCGACGATGACCGTGTCGTTCTCGAGCACGGAGACGACGGCGCCCTTGCGGCCCTTGTCACGCCCCGAAATCACGATCACGTTGTCGCCCTTGCGAATCTTTCTCATGGGAGAGGCCTCAGAGCACTTCCGGTGCCAGCGAGATGATCTTCATGAACTGCGCCGTACGCAGTTCGCGCGTCACGGGCCCGAAAATACGGGTACCGATCGGCTCGAGCTTGTTCGTGAGCAACACGGCAGCATTGCCATCGAACTTGATGAGCGAACCATCAGCGCGACGAACGCCACGACGGGTGCGCACGACAACGGCGTCATACACCTCACCCTTCTTGACCTTGCCACGCGGAATGGCGTCCTTGACGCTGACTTTGATCAGATCACCGACGGCAGCGTATCGACGACGCGTACCACCCATGACCTTGATGCACATCAGCGACTTCGCGCCGCTGTTGTCGGCCGCGTTCAATACGGTTTGCAGCTGGATCACGACGCACGCTCCACCACGGCCACGAGCCGCCAGGACTTATTACGCGACAGCGGTCGGCACTCGGCGATGGTCACGGTATCGCCCTGACGCGACTCGTTAGTCTCGTCGTGAGCGAGCAGCTTCGTGGTACGGCGAATGTACTTGCCGTAACGCGGGTGCTTGACCAGGCGCGAAATTTCGACCGCGATGGTCTTGTTCATTTTATTGCTGACGACACGCCCGGTGAGCGTACGCAGCGTCTTGGTTTCAGTTGCCGTCGTCATCTGTTACTTCTCCGAAGTCTTAGCGGAGGTCGCCTTCTCGGCGAGTACCGTCTTCAGACGGGCGATGTCCTTGCGCACTCGACCGAAGTCGTGCGGCTTGATCGCCTGACCGGTCGCGCGCTGCATGCGCAGCGAGAACTGCTCGCGACGCAGCTTCAGGAGTTCTTCGTTGAGATCCTTGGCGGCTTTGCCGCGCAATTCCTTGGCATTCATGTCAACGCACCTGTCGCTTCACGAAGGAAGTGGTGACCGAGAGCTTGGCGCCGGCCAACCGGAACGCCTCGCGCGCAGTCTTTTCATCCACGCCTTCCATTTCGAAAAGGATCTTGCCGGGCTTGACCTTGGCCACCCAGTACTCGACGTTGCCCTTACCGGAGCCCATGCGGACTTCGAGAGGCTTCTTGGAAATCGGCACGTCCGGGAAGACGCGGATCCAGATCTGACCGCCGCGCTTCACGGCGCGGGCCATGGCACGTCGGGCGGCTTCGATCTCACGCGCGGTCATACGTGCACGTTCGGTAGCCTTGAGGCCGAAATCTCCGAACGCCACGGAATTACCGCGCTGAGCGAGACCGGCGTTGTCACCCTTGAATTGCTTGCGGTACTTGGTGCGCTTTGGCTGCATCATGACTGCGATTCCTCAAGTCAGACCGCGGGCGCGGCAATCGCCGCGGCCTCGGCAGCAGATGCGCCGGCGGCATCACTATCAACCTCCGGCTTGCTGAGATCTTCCTTATCGAAGACCTCGCCCTTGAAGATCCACACCTTGACGCCGATGACG
>CAIVYV010000350.1 GCA_903910215.1 uncultured Pseudomonadota bacterium | reverse complement strand
CGATCAAATCGAGCGCCATCGCAACTTCATACTCGACTACGTGCGCAAGAACGGCGGCCGCAAAACCGTCGCCAGCTTGCAAAAAGCGTGGGCGGAATAGTCAATCCACTTCGCCCTCTCGGCGCTGCGCATACCGCATGACACTGAAGACCAGTGTCACCGTCAGTATGAAATCGCCAAAGCTTGTGTAGTACAGCCAAAGATCCGTGGATAGGTAGGTCGCCACGAGCCAATTGACGACCGCCATCACGACGCCAAGCACCGCCATTCCGAGTGCCAGACGTTGCGGCACGATCGGCATCGGCATGTAACGCGCAAGCCGGCCACCAAAGTAGCGCCCTCGATTGAAGCCCGCATCCGCAAACATGAGCGTTGCGACCATCACGCCGAGGATGGTGCTCTTCATCTTGACCGCCCAGTCATCGTCGAATGCGTAGGAAAACGCGGCCGATACCAACAACATGGCGACGCCAAACATCGCCAGGCCACCCAACAAATCCACTTTCACAAAACGCTGCGCGACTGCGACGGCAAGGCCCGCCATAGCTGTCGTGATTGCGGCGAACGGGAGATCGTCGGTGAGCTTCGCCAGAATGAAAAACATCGCGCCGAGGCCAACATCAACATAAAACGAATACTTGTTACGACCCCATTGCGCGGCTTGCTCGGCCTGCAAGCGAGCCGCTTTTTCAGGATCTTGGGTTGGAATCGTAGGCAATCGAATGGCTCTCCCAGGATGGCTTTCGTGCACGAGCTGACCGTCGACACAGACTCTGATCGCCGTATTGACCCAATTGATGTAACCCGCTTCGACTTCCATAAGGCGACCGTCGTCTAGCGGGTAAACCAGGCGATGGTTGCGCTGACCATCGGTTGCCATGACATCGGTGAAATCCCGTGCGAGCTCGAGCTCACCTCGACGTAATCGACTATCGATCGTCTTCAAGCCGACACGAATATCAACCTGATAGGCAACACCCGCGTAGGTGAAGCGCCGAACGTAGGTCCATAGAGTCATTGTTTTTCCGGCCAGGAGTCGCGCTCGATCACGTAATGCAAAAATGATGTGGTGACACCACCGCTCTCGCGAACTGCCTCATGTGAAAGCCGTGCGCCGATTTTCGTCATCGCTATTTGTGACCGACGATTGCCGTTACCTACGTGGAACCAGACCCGATCAACGAACCGACACGCATGATCGACCATCAGTCGCTTCAGCTCGGCGTTGTAACGTCCGCCCCAAACACGACGCGTCAAAAAGGTATAACCAATGACGACATCATTGGCTTCGGGGTTCCAGGCGTAATAACTCGACGAACCGATTACCGCACCGCTCGATGTCTCTTGCACCAACAGAGCGCCACCCGACTCTAACAAGCGCTCGAATAAGGCTTCGAACACGGGTCTCTGCCAACGATTAGGCTCGGGATGTTGCTCCCAGATCAGAGGGTCACTGGCAACCGCAAACAAATTCTCGTAGTCACCGCGCCCGAGGGGGCGCAGTGACACGAGCGAACCAATTAAGGTGGGCTGTAGATCGAATTTCACTTCAATGCGGCTTCGAGCCCTGGTGTGAATGCGGCACCCACCGGCACCTGCGCCGACGATGATTTCACGGTTGCGCCGATCGGCTCCGCACGACCGCCCAAACAGGTCGCCAAAAAGTTTTCGGTCACCGCGTTGAAGGCGATGTTGTTGTCAGGACGCGCAAAGCCGTGACCTTCGTCTGGGAACAATACGTAAGTTACGGGAATACCTTTCTGCTGCATCGCGCTGACGATTTGATCGGACTCGGCCTGATTGACGCGCGGATCGTTGGCACCCTGCCCGATCAACAACGGTTTGACGATGTTACCGGCTTTGTAGAGCGGCGAACGCTCCTTGAGGAGCGCAAGACCCTCGGGCGTATTGGGGTTGCCCATACGGCGGTGAAATTGCTGAATTCCGGCAGTCCAGTAAGGCGGAATGGTTTTCAACAATGTCTCGAGGTTGGACGGCCCGACGATATCGACTCCGCAAGCGAAGATGGTCGGCGTGAAGGTCAGACCCACCAAGGTCGCGTAACCACCGTATGAGCCACCCATGATGGCGATCTTATCCGCGGGTGAGACCTTCTGGTCGATCGCCCACTGCACTGCATCGATCAAGTCATCATGCATCTTGCCAGCCCATTCGAGATTGGCGGCTTCGATGAAGCTCTTGCCGAAGCCCGTCGAGCCGCGGTAGTTGACTGACAACACGGCATACCCACGATTGGCGAGCCACTGGTGATACGGGTTGTAACCGAAATCGTCACGCGCCCACGGCCCACCGTGCACCAACAACACCAAGGGCACAGGAGCCTCGGGACGGCCATCGCCGTTGCGATCGCTGCCGGGCGGTAACGTCAGATAACTAGGGAGCGTTAAACCATCGCGCGACTTCAGTTCGATCGGATGCATCGTCTGCAGAGGCGCGCCGGCGAGCTCTGGTCGCGAGACATAGAGTTCGGTCAGCTTGCGTTGCTTTCTATCGAACAAATGCACTGATGGTGACGAAACAACCGGGTCGACGGCGACAGTCCATAGCTGATCATCTTCTGTGCGCGTCGTGACGCTCACATCACCCTTCAGGTGCTCTCGTAACCAAGTGAGATCCGCGCCGATTTTCGGATCGATCGCCACCCACTCGTCACGTAGATAAGTGACGGCATACGCCTCGATTTCACCCGTTTTCGGATTACTCATCGCATTGCTGATGTCCGCTTGCGAGCTCTCGCCGATCACTCGCGTTTTTCCAGTCGCGACGTCCTGTGCAATCAACGCAGCCGTATTACGACCGCGACTATCGATCCAATACAGCGTTTTGCCATCGGTCGTGAATCCGCCAGGCTGCGTCGTCAACGAGTCTTCGAGTGTCGTCGAGGCAATCGGTTTTTCTTCGACCGTATTGTTGTTCACTGTAAAGAAATCGTACCCACCGTCCGCGTTCGGACGTAGCGCCATGCGGATAGCCAAATTGGCATCAGCCAAAAAGCCGGCATAGCCATCGCCGCGCATGATCTCCGTCAACTTGCCGGTCTTGAGTTCCAAGCTGTGTACGTCGTGCCAACGCGCATCACGATTGTTCAAACCCACGAGGATTCGATCCTTGATGAGCGGCGAAACGTTGATGACCTGGACTCGCGTTTTCTCGAAGGGCGTCAACGTCCGCTCGAGTCCGCTCGCGATATCGATGCCGTACAGCAGGAAGTTTTCGTCGCCACCTTTGTCCTGGACGTACATCACCATGCTGCTGTCCGGCGACCAGAACGACTGACGAATCGGTCGATCTTTGGAAGCCGTGAGCGGCTTCGCGGCTGCAAGATCGGCCACCGGCGCAACCCAGATATTCATGACGCCATCGCGTGGCGCCAACCACGAGAGCCACTCGCCATTCGGCGATAACGACGCACCCGACCGACTTGGGTTACCGAAAAGTTTGCTGCGCTCGATCAGGGGAGCCGCCGCCGCCGCGGCATTTGCAGGGGTTGCGGTCGAATAGAGGGAAGTAGTCACGAAGACTCCGACTAGCAAGGATTGAAAGGCTTTCATGCGCGTTCCTGTGGGTCGATGAATCGAGGTGTTATATATAAATATAACACCAGAACAGCGTCAAGCCTTCACGTTGCCATACCCGGCCTGTCATCGCCACGGCTCGTTGCGTGCTAACGTCGCGCCTCATGAAAACCAAGAAAGAAATCGTCGATAACTGGCTCCCCCGATACACAGGGTCTGCCCTTGAGGACTTCGGGCAACACATCCTGCTGACGAACTTCGGGCACTACCTCGACTTGTTCTCGAAGATGACCGGCGCCGAGGTCCGCGGCACGAATCGCCCCATGCCAAATGCGACCGCCGATGGCATCACGATGATCAACTTCGGCATGGGTAGCGCCAACGCTGCCACCGTGATGGATTTGCTCTCGGCAGTGTCACCGAAGTCGGTGTTACTTCTCGGCAAATGTGGCGGTCTGAAACGGAAGAACCAGATCGGTGATCTCGTGCTGCCGATCGCAGCCATTCGGGGCGAAGGCACATCGAACGATTATTTGTTGCCAGAAGTCCCGGCACTGCCCGCGTTCAGTTTACAGCGAGCCGTTTCGACCATGATTCGTGATCTCGACTGCGACTACTGGACCGGCACGGTCTATACGACCAATCGGCGCGTTTGGGAGCACGATGACGAATTCAAAGAATATCTGCGCAAGACTCGCTGCATGGCGATCGACATGGAAACAGCGACGATTTTTGCTGCAGGCTTCGCCAACGCAATCCCGGCTGGGGCTTTGCTGCTAGTGAGCGATCAGCCCATGATCCCCGAAGGTGTCAAAACCGAGGTTTCAGATCGAGTCGTGACCGACGTTTTCGTCGAACGTCATATCCGCATCGGCATCGAAGCGCTGCGCCTGATTCGCCGTCACGGCAAGAGCGTCAAGCACCT
>CAIVYV010000349.1 GCA_903910215.1 uncultured Pseudomonadota bacterium | reverse complement strand
TCGATTCGAGATCACCCAGACTCCAAACCTTCAGGGTGTCACCACGACGCAGAACGCAAGAGATCGCCACGATGCGATGCTGCTCGTGCGGCAAAAACTCGCTACCGCCATGCTGGCGCGCATGCGCAAACATGGCTTTGGCAACCTGACTATCCGAGAGCCCCTCGAGGCCAAATACGCGACGCCCCAACTCGAGATCGGGAACTGTTTCAATATCGAAAACTAGAATGCTCATGCTGTCCTCGTTAGGTGCGAGCAGCCGACATCGCCGCTTTCATCTCACGTACCGCTGCTGCAAAACCAATGAAGATCGCTCGGCCGACGATGGCATGGCCGATGTTCAGTTCGGTGATTTCCTCGATCGCTGCGACGGGAGCCACGTTGTCGCAGTTGAGCCCATGGCCTGCGTGCACCTCGAGGCCAAGCGATGCAGCCAGCTTCGCACTGGCGCGCAAACGGTCGAGCTCGCGCGCCTGCTCAGCACCGCTCACCTCGCAGTATCGTCCCGTGTGCAACTCGATCACGGGAATGCCGATGCGCGCCGTCGCCTCGATCTGCGCCGGATCAGGATCGATGAAAAGCGCCACTCGAATACCCGAGGCTGCGAGCAAAGCGCCGCTTTCGCGCAGACGCTCAAGTTGACCTGCGACCGCGAGTCCGCCCTCGGTCGTGATCTCGGCACGACGCTCTGGCACGAGACAACAATCCGCCGGCTGGATGCGCTGCGCGATCGCGAGCATCTCATCGGTCAACGCCATCTCGAGATTCATGCGCGTGCGCAACAGAGGTCGCAACCGCTCGACGTCGGCATCTTGAATATGCCGACGATCCTCACGCAAGTGCAGCGTGATGTTGTCGGCACCCGCTTCCTCTGCGATCAGCGCCGCCTGCACAGGGTCGGGATAATGGATGCGTCTCGCCTGACGCACGGTCGCGACGTGATCGATATTGACGCCAAGCTCGATGGGCTTCATGTCAGTCCTCTTTTGATCGACGAGCGACAGCTCGGGCCACCGTTCGCGTTCGCAATTCGCGACCGTCGAGTGCGTGATCGAGCGCCATGCGCAGTATGCGCTTGGCAGGCTCCAACACCGTCTCGTCGGTGTAGTCGTCGGCAGCGATGGCGAGCAGAACCCGCCCTTCGAATACCTTACCGCCTGTCTCGCCCGTGACTTGCACGAAGCCAAGATCAGGATGGAAATGATAATACGCACCCGCTTGCAGTGCGCCGCCTTCACGAGCCACTTGCTCGAACTCAATGCCATAGCCTAGAAGTTCAAGCAGCTGCCGTTCGAAGCCACGCAGACTCGCCTCGATCGAAGCGGCGGTTCGAAGCTGCGTCAGCGTCCGATCGTAAAGATCGAAGACCAGTGGCTGGGGATCCAGCCGAACCGTGAGTTTCAGCAGCAACTCGTTGAGATACCAGGCGGACATCATCGCGGCAGCAGGCAGTTCAGGTAGCGTATCGGCAGGCTCGCGCTCCGCTTGGGTGAGCTGACCCGCATCGCCACTGCCGCTCCAAGCCATCAACAGCCGACGGAACGGCTGCAACGTCGACGCATGACGTGATTTTCCGCCGCGCACACCGCGAGCGAAAAGCGTCAGACGACCGTGCTCACGACTGAACACCTCCAGCATGCGGCTCGTGTCGCGCCACGGCTTATGGTGCAGCAGATAGGCCGTGGTGAGATCGACGCGTCGACCGCCGCGCGCCATCGGCCGTCACTCGAGACCGAGCGAACGCAGCGCCTGCGCGTTGTCGGCCCAGTTCTCCCGCACCTTGACCCAGAGTTCGAGATGGCAGCGACCGCCGAGCAACCCCACGATCTCGCGGCGTGCCGAGGTACCGACGCGTTTGAGACGTGCACCGCCGGCGCCGATGACGATCGGCTTTTGTCCTTCGCGATCGACCCAGATCACAGCGTGGATCACCTGTCGATCCTCCTCGCGCTCCATCTTCTCGATCTCGACGGCGATGCCGTAAGGCACTTCTTGGTTGAGCTCGAGCGTCAGCTTCTCGCGGATGATCTCGATGATGCGAAACTTGAGATCGCGATCGGTGCGATCATCCTCATCGAAGAGCTGCGGCGACTCCGGTAAATGCTTGGCGATGGTCGCGATCAACGGCTCGAGGTTGTCGCCCTGCTTAGACGAGACCGGGACAACATCGAGGAAGGTATGTTGCGCCGTGAGATCCGCCATGAAGGGCAGCAAGCGGTCGCGAGGCTTGGCGAGATCAACCTTGCTGATCACCGCCACTGCGGGACGTCCACTGTCGCGGATGCGCTGCATCACGGCCTCGTCTTCGTCGGTCCAACGTAGCGCTTCGACGACAAACACGACGAGATCGGCATCGGCTAAAGCCGAGGCTGCCGTTCGATTCATCGCCTTGTTAAGCGCACGCTTTCCACCCACGTGCAAACCAGGCGTGTCGACGAATGCAATCTGCAAATTCGGTCGATTGACGAGACCGGTGATGCGATGTCGGGTCGTTTGCGGACGCGGCGTGACGATCGAAAGCTTCTCACCGACGAGCGCGTTGAGCAGCGTGGACTTGCCGACGTTCGGTCGGCCAACGAGCGCAGCGAAGCCCGCGCGGAACGCGTCACTCTGCGTCACGATATCGCTCCCTTGCGAGCGTTGGCCCAGCGGGCCTCGACTTGCGGAATGAGACTTTGAGCTGCCTCCTGTTCGGCGCGCCGTCGGCTCGAGCCCACGCCCAAAGTGGTCAACGACAGATCGGCTAGCTCGCAACGCACGGTGAACTCCTGTGCATGCGGCTCACCCACGATATTTTCGACGGAATAAATCGGCAAAGCGTAACCTCTGGCCTGCAGCAACTCCTGCAGGCGTGTTTTGGGATCTTTGAGACTCGCAGCGTCAGGTAAGTTTTCGAGTTCGGCACCGCACAACTCGACCACGATGCGACGTGCTTCATCGAGACCCGCATCGAGATAGATAGCGCCAACCAAAGCCTCAAAGGCGTCGGCGAGTATCGACTGTCGGCGGAATCCGCCGGTCTTGAGTTCACCCGACCCGAGTTGCAACTCCTCGCCGAGCGAAAGGCGCTGCGCGATCTGGGCTAGCGGCTCAGCACTGACGAGACTCGCGCGGAAACGACTGAGGTCACCCTCGGAGGCTTTCGGAAATCGTTGATACAGTAACTCTGCGACCAACAAGTTGACGACGGCATCCCCTAAGAACTCCAGCCGTTCGTTATTGCGACCCGAGGCACTGCGATGCGTCAACGCGGCCGTGAACAACTCAAGGTTGCGCGGCTCGTATCCGAGCGCCGACTTCAACCAATGCAGCGGCCAATCGGGCTTCACGACCGATCCGTTCTCATTCGATGCGCGTGCCGATGCGCGACCAATCAGGGCCACCGGATCGCTGCAGATCCCAGTTGAACCAGACCAGGCTTGCACGACCCACGAGGAGCGACTCGGCAACGAAGCCCCAGACGCGCCCGTCGGAGCTGTTGTCTCGGTTATCTCCCACCATCAGATAATGGCCTTCGGGAACCTGCATGATTCGATTACCCGAGTCGGGATTGATACCGGCAGTTGACTCGTTACAGATGTAGCCCTGCGGAATGCTGCGATTGCACGACGGCAACGGTGGCACCGTGATCATGTCGGAACTCAGACAGTGCAGCACACGATGACTGTGCTCACCGAGTTTCTCCTCGGCGATACGCATGTTGAGGTAGCAACCATCCTCATAGCGACCCTGCTGCACGAGCGGCACGGGCTGACCATTGATGATGAGTTGATCCTCGCGAACCTCGACGACATCACCCGGCAGACCCACGACACGCTTCACGTAATTCACGGTCGTGTCGGTCGGGAAACGGAAAACCGCGACATCGCCCCGCTGCGGCGCACCCACCTCGAGCACCTTCTCGTGTATCACCGGCAACCGCACGCCGTAAGCGTATTTGTTGACTAGGATGAAATCGCCATCGAGCAAAGTCGGCATCATCGAATCAGAAGGAATCCGATACGGCTCGTACAGAAACGAACGCAGCACAAGCAGCACCGCCATGATCGGGAAGAAGCTGCGCGCATAATCCACTGTGCCGGGCAGTTCGATACTCTCCGGATCCCGTCCGGCCGATCGCGCTGCTGCCGTCCGTCGCGGTCGCAGCAAGAAGTGATCGATCGCCCAAACCACACCCGAAACGATCGTGATGAGGATCAGTACGAGACTGAAATCAGCGCGTTGCGCACTCATCAGTTGATAGAAGCTCGCCAATACCAGCGCTGGTAGTACCGCATACAACACGCGCATCAACACCGGATCTTTGGCTGGCACGCCAGCCGGCGATCGCAACTGCCGCCCCGGCCGCAAGAACCAGTCGTCAATCACACAGATGAGCGCCACGGGCAGCGTGAACAACGACAACAGCGAGGCGATCAGATCCAACATGTTTACTTCCTGCCCACTTTGAGCACGGCGAGGAAGGCTTCCTGCGGGATTTCGACCGAGCCGACTTGTTTCATGCGCTTCTTGCCTTCTTTCTGCTTCTCGAGCAGCTTGCGCTTACGGCTGATGTCACCACCGTAGCACTTCGCCAGCACGTTTTTGCGCAGCGCCTTGACCGTTGCGCGAGCAATCACATGTGCGCCGATCGCCGCCTGCACCGCTACTTCGAACATCTGGCGTGGGATCAACTCCTGCATCTTGTCGACGAGCTCACGACCGCGCTGGTAGGCGCTATCGCGGTGTACGATGATCGAGAGCGCATCGACCTTGTCGCCATTGATGAGAATATCGAGCTTGACGAGCGGCGCAGTCTGGAAGTGGCTGAACTCGTAATCAAAGCTCGCGTAGCCACGACTGACCGACTTCAGACGATCGAAGAAATCGAGCACCACTTCGGCAAGCGGCAAGGCGTATTGCAGCGATACCTGGTTGGCGAGGTACTGCATTTTTTTCTGAACACCGCGCTTCTCGGTGCACAACTGCAACACGGCACCGACGTAATCCGGCGGCACCAAGATGTTGGCGATGATGATCGGCTCGCGGATCTCGGCGAGTTTATTTGGTGCTGGCAGCTTGGCCGGATTATCGACGTATTCGTTCGTACCATCGATGAGACCAACCTCGTAAATCACGGTTGGAGCACTCGTGATGAGATCGAGGTTGTACTCGCGCTCAAGCCGCTCCTGCACGATATCCATGTGCAAAAGACCCAAGAAGCCGACGCGGAACCCGAAGCCCAAGGCACCGGACACCTCAGGTTCGTAGTGCAACGCCGAGTCGTTCAAACGCAGCTTGGCTAGCGCGTCGCGGAACGACTCGTAATCATCTGCGTTCACCGGAAAGAGACCGGCGAAAACGCGCGGTTGCACCTGTTTGAAACCCGGCAGCTGGGCATTGCAGGGCTTGCTATCGAGCGTGATGGTGTCGCCGACCGGCGCACCGTCGATTTCCTTGATGCCGGCGATCACGAAACCCACCTCGCCCGCTGACAACTGCGGTGCTGCGAGCGATTTGGGCGTGAAGCGGCCGAGCTTGTCGACCTGCCAGACGCGACCGGTCGACATCACGCGGATCTTGTCACCGTTCTTGATCGTGCCGTTGACAACACGCACGAGCGAAACCACACCGACGTAGTTGTCGAACCAGGAGTCGATGATCAACGCTTGCAGCGGCGCCTCAGGATCACCCTTCGGCGGCGGGATGTGCTCGACGATCGCTTCGAGCAACTCGGGGACGTTCTCGCCCGTCTTGGCCGAGACGCGTACGGCATCTTGGGCATCGATGCCGATGATTTCCTCGATCTCGCGGATCACCTTCGGCGGATCGGCCGAGGGCAGATCGATCTTGTTAATGACCGGCAAGACTTCGAGACCCTGTTCGATTGCCGTGTAGCAGTTGGCGACACTCTGTGCCTCCACGCCCTGTGAGGCATCGACCACGAGCAAAGCGCCGTCACAAGCAGCGAGCGAGCGCGACACTTCGTAGGAGAAGTCGACGTGCCCCGGCGTGTCGATGAGGTTCAGCTGGTAGCGCTGGCCGTTCTTCGCGTTGTAGTAGAGCGTGACGCTCTGCGCCTTGATGGTGATGCCGCGCTCGCGCTCGAGCGCCATGGAATCGAGCACCTGACTTTGCATCTCACGCGCATCAAGTCCACCGCAGAGCTGGATCAACCGATCGGCGAGCGTGGACTTGCCGTGATCGACGTGGGCGATGATCGAAAAGTTGCGAATATTCTGCATCGGTGACCGGCTGAGCCGCAGGGGCGGCAAAACGCCAAATTATACCGGAGGCACCGTCACCGAACCCGGAAAAGGCGTTGCAGCTCAGCGGCGTCGAAAAAGGTCGTCAAAACGGGCTCATCATCCCAAAGCAGAACCGGAATCTTGAGCCCGTAGCGACGCTGCCACTCGGGGTCAGAATCCACGTCGGCGATCTCGAACGGCGGCAGGGATATCTGCTCGGCAAGAGCCGCAAGCTCGGCTGCGAACTCCTCGCAGAGACCACAACCCTCACGTGAGAGCAGCGTTAGGCGAGCCTCGTTCAAGCGGCGCTCAGGGTACAGGCGTCGCAGCGGGCGGCGGCGCCGGACTCACCGGCCGTCGCGGTTCGTTAGGCGTGGCGCTGCGAGCTGCCTTCAACTGCGAGGCGATCATCCGCGCGGTTCGTAGCGGAACCTCGCCGACGACGACTGCCGGCTTGCCGTCGATCATCGTGACCAGCGTTGTAGCGGCGCCCTGCTGCGTCGCACCCACCTGCTGCTGCGCCGCCTCGAGCGTGACGGCCGCACCGATGAAAACCGATACCGAGGCCAGACCGTCAGAAAACACGAGATGGGAGACAGGCCGATCGGTCCCTGGGAGGGTTTGTTCAACTTGTTGGGTCAGTCGAAATCCTTGCGGCAAACGCGCCGTCGTCCATACCCGACGAACCCCTGCACCACTCTCGGCGCGGATGAATCGCGAATGCACCCGACGGTAACGCTCGGATCCCGCAGGCAATCGGAAGGTGTCATCTGGAATGCTGCGCATGAGCACAAGATTGGCAAAGGCAATACGCTCGAGCACTTCACCCTTCGCATCATGCAGCTCCGTCTTGAGCGGCATGTGCGAGCGCGCGTCGATCCACACACGATAACCGTAGCGGAACGGATCACGCGGCGTCAGCGCGATGAATCGCGCATCGCGACCCATCAAGCGCACTTTCTTCACAGGACTAAATTCGTATAGCTCGGCTTGTCGATCATCGATACGCGGCAACGCGGGCAGCAGCCCTCCGGTGTTCGGACGCTCTTCCGTCAGCACCATCTCCTGATCGGGCAAAACGTAGGAGACCTCATTGCCCCGACGTACGAACTCGCGCCCTGAACCATCGAGCGACATCAACCGTTCGCATACCTCACCCTCTTGGACGCGATGCACGATTCGCATCGATTCGGCGCGCCCGCCGCGAGTGTGGAAGAAAGTGCCGTCATAACTGCGCTCGGAGAGCGCCTTGTTCATCCGCTCGAGCCAGTCCCGCGCTTCGCTCGCAAAGGCCCCAAGTGGCAGCGTGGCTGCTGTCAAAGTGGCAAGCCACATCACCGCCGAACGACGCAAGTCGAGCGCAGCCATCAAAGAATCTCGCCCCGAGCTGGCGCATCGTCGGTCACGACGGTGGCCTGCTCTGTCGCGGGCTCCTCGACGATCGGCGCGCTGGTGATCAGCGTCGATAGCGTCCCGTGACGCAACATGGGCGCTGCGACGGCACTGTGGGCTGCGACGAAATTAGCGAGCTGCACGGGAGCTGTCACAGCCGACCCGGCGCCCTCTCGAATCGGCGGCGTCACGTAACTCTCGGGCTCGATCGGCTTCATGGCCAAGATGATTTCATCGCCATCGGCCGATGCTGCGGGGATCACGACTTCTTCGACGACTTCCCCAACCACCTTTGCCGGTGCATTGACGGGGTTTTTGGCTGCATCCGCGACGATCGTCTCGCTCTGCGGATTACCACCGAAGAATATGGCGACTGCACCGACTGCCGCTGCGACCCCAAGGCCACCGGCCCAACGCAGCGCGGAAGTTCGACCGACGGCCGCCCGGCCTGTTGCAGCGACGGTCGCTCGGTCAGCCTCGGTTGCGCTCTCGTTACGATCGGCCTTCACGACTGCAGCGATCTGCGGCGCAAGTTGGCGCCGAGCCAGCGGCTCGCTGCGCATCACCGCACCGATCAAAGAATAGTTGTCCCAACTGCGACGGAGATTCTCGTCCTTCGCGAGGCGCCGTGCGACGAGGTCACACTCGCCCTCCGGCAGTTCGCCGTCGAACATCGCCGATAGTTGGCTCTCGCGTTCGCTGTCAGTCTGATCTGCACTCATCCCACCACCTCGCCGCGGCCTAACCCGCCGTCGAACACTTCACGCAATCGGTTATCGATCGCCTCGCGTGCGCGGAAAATGCGCGAGCGGACAGTCCCGACGGGACAGTCCATGGCGGCGGCGATCTCTTCGTAAGACATCCCTTCGAGTTCACGCAGCACGATGGCATTGCGCAAATCTTCCGGGAGCGACTCGATGGCCGCATTCACGGTGGAGCGGATCTCCTCGGTGAGCGCCATGGCTTCGGGTGTCGCGGTGTCCTTCATGCGAGCCTGCAATTCGGCGGACTCTTCGCCTT
>CAIVYV010000348.1 GCA_903910215.1 uncultured Pseudomonadota bacterium | reverse complement strand
TGACATTGGCCACACAACCACCCTCGAAGCGCAGCCGGGCATTGGCGATATCGACCGCTCCCGAGAACACGGGAGTGCCGACCGCCTCGATCGACTCCACCGGTCGACCGACGATGCTCTGGACGATATCGATATCGTGGATCATCAGATCGAGCACGACGTTCACGTCAGTGCCGCGCTCCTTGAACGGAGCCAGTCGCTGACACTCGATAAAACGCGCACCGTGCAATCGCGACTCGGCGGCGACGATCGCCGGATTGAAACGCTCGAGATGCCCCACCTGCAGGATGCGACCGGCCGCGGCCGCAATTGTGATCAGCGACTCGGCCTGCTCCACGGTTTCAGTGATCGGCTTTTCCACGAGCACGTGGGCACCCGCCTCCAGAAAATCGCGCGCGATCGCATAGTGCGCCGGGGTCGTAGTGACCAGGCTGACGGCGTCGACCTGGCCGAGCAACTCTCGGTGATCGGCAAAACCGCGCGTGCCCATCTCGGCGGCGACCGCCGCACGCACCTCGTGACGCGGATCCACCACGCCCACCAAGGTGCAACCCGGGGCTGCCGCGTACTTCTGCGCGTGAAACCGGCCGAGATAGCCCGTACCGATCACCGCTGCTCGTATGTTGCTCATCGCTTATTATGTGCCGATGTCGAAACGAAAAAAGCCCCAAGCCGCCACGATCGCACTACGCGAGTTGCGCTGGCTCGTGCTGGCAGCCGCGACAGGCGCGATCCTGCTGCCGATGCTGCTCTGGATTAGCGGACGTATCCTGCTCGGACGATACGAGAACGGCGGACTCATCGACTTGTGGCTCGATTTCGCGCGCGAACTCGGGCAAGGCGGCACAGCCGCTTGGATACTCCTCATCGCGCCCTATGCATTCTTGCAGCTCGGGCGCCTCGTCTGGTCGCTGCACCAGCGACTTCGCTGACGACGCTCAATTTGCCAGGCTGCGATCCCGCGCAGCGCGAAACTCGCTGTCCGGGTACCAGTTGGGGAAACGCCGCTCATTGGCGAGACGCCAGCCGATGCGCTGCATCAGTTCAATGTCTTGCAGCCCACCGCGCAAGTCGATTCCCGGTCGAAATTCATCCGAGGGTTTGTGGTAGTCGTTCTTGGTGAACTCGGCGAGCTGGGCACGCCCCCACTCTTCGCCCTTTTCGCGATCGTCGACCCCGAGCTTGATGTACAGCGCAGGTACGCCGCCCTTAGCGAAGTTGAAATGATCCGAGCGGAAGAAAAATCCGTTCTCAGGCGTCGGCTCCGGCTTGACGATACGATCCTGTCGCCGCGCTTCGCTTGCCAGGTACTCCTCGAGCTCCGAGGCGCCGTGACCGACGACGGTGACGTCCTTGGTCGGCCCACCCCAACTAATGGCGTCCATGTTGAGTGCGGCCACGGTCTTCGCCAACGGGAAGATCGGATTGGCGACGTAGTAAGCCGAACCCAATAAGCCACTCTCCTCCAACGTCACGGCGAGAAAGACCACCGAGCGCTCGGGACGCGGCGTCGACTCCGAATACGCTTTCGCAATGGTCAACAAGCCGGCCGTGCCCGAAGCATTGTCGAGCGCGCCATTGAAGATGTTGTCACCCGAGCGCGCGAGCGTCTTGCCGAGGTGATCCCAATGCGCCATGTAGACGATCACTTCATCTGGATGTCGGCTTCCGGGCAACATCGCCACCACGTTCGATGACGATGCGCGACGAATGAGGTTGCGCACGGAGCCGCTTGCCGTCTGCCCAAGCTCAATCGGCTTGAAGCCGCGCTGACTCGCGGCCAGCAGTAGCGCGTCATAGCTGTGCCCGCTCGCCCGCAACAAGGCATCGCCCTCGGCCTTGGTGACCCAACCTTCGATGGCGGGGCGACCTGCGTTGCCATCTTTAGCAACCATGTCGAGCTGCGGACCTGTCCAGCTATTTTGCACCGTATCCCAAGGGTAAGCGGCCGGTTTGTCATCATGGATGATGATGGCGGCGGACGCGCCCTGCCGCGCGGCCTCCTCGAATTTATAGGTCCAGCGACCGTAGTAGGTCATCGCTCGACCGCGAAACAAACTGGCGTCGTTCGTCGCGAAACCGGGATCGTTAATGAGGATCACGGCGGTCTTGCCCTTCATGTCGACACCCGCGTAATCGTTCCAACCGAACTCCGGCGCAACGACGCCGTGCCCAACGAACACGAGCGGACTATCGGCGAGGCTGGCCTCGGGCACGAGGCGCTTGGTCCAGATGACCATGTCGCGTGAGTAGGTGAGCTCGCGCGAACCGAGTCGCAAGCTCGCATCAGACCCAGCCGTAATCTCGACGATGGGCACCTCTTGCAACCAGGACGAACCGTTACCGGGCTTCAAACCGAGCTTCTTGAACTCGTTGATCAAGTACTCGACCGTCTTGCGTTCGCCCGCCGTACCCGGCTTACGGCCTTCGAACTCGTCACTCGAGAGCGTTGCGACATGGCGTTCGTACTCGACTACGGAAATCGGTGCGAGCATCGTGGTCGGCGATGGTGTGGGCGTCGTGCAGCCAGCGAGTAGCACCACGAGCGCGACGACAACCGGGAATGCAAACGATTTGATCGAGGACATCTTGTTCACTCCATCAGCTTAGGCTTTAGGTTCGGGCCAAACCCACCAACCAATAAGCAACAACATCAATGCAAGGACGCCCTGCGCGAGGCGCCGCCAACGGCGGGCTTGTAACTCACCGACGAAAGCTGCCGCCGAGACCACCGCCAAGACGGCGGTGACCACCAGAGTCTGTATCAACGGCGGAAACTCTTCCCCGATGCGCTCAGCGAACTCGGGCAGGAACAGAAACACGATCAGCGTCAAAATCAGCGCAACCGTGATGGAAACGGCCGATCCGAGGACGATCCCGAGCAGCATGGCGAGCGGTTGCATCGATTTTCTTCCTTGACGGGGTTCTATGCACTTGAAGGTGCGGCGCAGGCACTCTAGTCTGCAAAGCGAGTCTAACTGATGCCAAGGCCGTACATGACCCCCTCCAGTCGCCGCCCGACCGCCCTGCTCGCTTTTACCGTAGTGCTGACCGCACTGCTGACGGTGGGCAGCTCCTCGCGTTTGACGGCCAACACCTCGTTGTTGCCGCCCGGCGCCCTTGCCCCCACCGCTCGAGAACGGATGATCGCGCGCCAAGTGGGTTCGTTGCTCGAGGAGGCTCACTACAGCAAACTGAAGATCGACGACAGCCTCTCGCCGCGCGTGATGGACAAGTTCATCGATGGGCTCGACGGTCAGCGCAGCTACTTTCTGGCAAGTGACATCGCCGAGTTCGAAACGCATCGCCTGCGTTTCGACGACATGATTCGCACCGGCGACATCGAACCCGCATACCTGATTTTCGCGCGTTACCAGCAGCGTAATCGGGAACGCGTTCAACACGCGCTCGCTCTGCTCGACCGCGAGCCGGATTTCTCGCTGAACGAGAGCTTCGAGTTCGATCGCGAATCGGCGCCTTGGGCCAAAGACTCCGCCGAACTCGATGAACTGTGGCGCAAGCGTGTTAAGAACGACGCAATCTCGCTGCTGCTCACCAACAAGAGCTGGACAGAAGCGCGCGACGTGCTGCGTACGCGGTACGAGCGCGTCTTGAAGCGCGCTGATCAGGTCAAGCCGGAGGAAGTGTTCGAACTCTTCTTGAATGCTTACGCGCGCACGTTCGATCCTCACTCGAGTTACTTCTCGCCGCGCAATTCCGAGGAGTACAAGATCCAGATGAGCCTCAACTACGAGGGCATCGGGGCTTCACTGCAGCTGGTTGACGAGTACGTCACCATCATGAATCTGATCGAAGGTGGCCCTGCGGCTGCGGCGGGTACGCTCAAGATCAACGATCGCATCACCGCGGTCGGCCAAGGCCGCGACGGCTCGATGACCGACGTCGTCGGTTGGCGCATCGACGACGTAGTGCAATTGATTCGCGGCAAGGGCGGCACCCCAGTGCGCTTGCAGATCTTGCCAGCGGGCGCCGCACCCGGCTCGCCGGAAAAAACCGTTGAGTTCATGCGTGGCAAAGTCACGCTTGAGGCGCAAGCCGCCAAAAAGGAACTGAAAACGTTCCGGCGTGGTGAGCGCGAACACAAAGTGGGCGTCATCAACGTGCCGGGCTTTTACTCCGATTACGATGCACAGCGCGCCGGCGACAAGGACTATCGTAGTACGACACGCGACGTCCGCAAGCTCATCGATGAGCTCAAGAAGGAAGGCGTCGATAGCATCGTGATGGATCTGCGTGGGAACGGCGGCGGCTTCCTTCCTGAAGCGCAATCATTGACCGGTCTATTCATCGATCGTGGTCCGGTGGTGCAGGTGCAGTTCTCGGGTGGCGACAAAGAGGTACTCGATGACGATCAGTCCGGTGTCGCCTACGAAGGCCCACTGGTGGTGCTGATCGATCGCTTCAGTGCTTCGGCTTCGGAAATCTTTGCGGGCGCCATTCAAGACTACGGTCGCGGCGTCGTGGTGGGTCAGCGCAGCTTCGGTAAGGGCACCGTGCAGAATCTCGTCCCGCTCTCGCGTTGGAGCGCACGGCCTGTCAACGGACAGCTGACCGTCACCATCGGCAAGTTCTACCGAGTCACCGGCGAGAGCACTCAACACCGCGGCGTGGAGCCCGATGTGACGCTGGCCTCACCCATCAGTCTTGCAGATATCGGCGAGAGTTCTCTGGACGACGCGCTACCTTGGGATCGAATTCAGGCGGCAGGTTTCGGTCAACCTGGCCAACTCACACCCTCCATCGCCAAACTCGTCACGGAAGAGAACGCACGTCAGCGACGCGATCCTGATTATCGATGGTGGCTTGCCGATATCGCAGCCGTCGAGAAACTACGCAGCCAAAAGAGCCTGTCGTTGAACATCGAGACTCGCAAGGCAGATAGAGCCGCTCTCGAGACCGAGCGCCTCACGCGTGAGAACGAGCGGCGGGCGGCGCGACAACAACCGGCCCTCAAGGCAATCAGTGAACTCGACAGTGCTGAACTACCCGACGTGATTCTCGATCAAGCGGTTCAGGTCGCCGGCGACATGGTGCAGTTCGGCTCGGCACTCGCTGCGCGCAGGCAGTGACCGCGGTCGAGGCAATACTCCAACCACTTATTGAGCATCACGTTGCGGGCCCAGCGCTGATCGAGATCCTGTCCCGCTAGCTGCCGCCAATCGCGCAACAACGGATGATGATGCGTCACAGCCCACGAGTGCGCCTCGACGAGACAGGCGTCGTGATAGATGCGTAATTGCATATCAGGCGCGGTCGATGCGGTCTCGTCGCCCTCAGAACCGAAGAGATACGTCAGCTCGAGTAGCGTCGTATAAGGCGACACCTCACCCACCCGCAGACGCAGGTCGCAGTCTGACTCGATCGCCGAGATGCACTCGCCTCGCAGGTTTCGCAACGGACCTGCGAGCTCCGCGAGTCGAAGATAGTTACTCTCGTAGAGCGACATCAACGCGACGAAACTGCGCGGACGCCCACGCCAACTGGCCGGCAGAGCGCTCTCGCCCGACAAGACGATGGAATCGATGAAACGCAAGGAGTTAGGCCGCATGCTCACGACAAAACTATAGCGCGTAAGTCACGGCGCGCAACTAGGGTCGCGTGCGCCGCTCGATTCCGGTGGCATCGAGAATGCGGGCTGAGATTTCTTCGATGGAGCATTCAGTGGTGTCGATGAATGGGATGCCATGCCGCTGGAAAATGCCATCGGCTGCGCGCGTCTCAAACTGCACTTGCTGCGGCGACGAATAGCGACTGTTGGGCCTTCGCTCCTGCCGAATCTGCTGCAAGCGTGACGGTGCGATCCGTAATCCGAACAATTTGCTGCGGTGCGCCTGCAAACCGGGCGGCAGCCTATTCGACTCGAGATCATCGTCCGTCAGCGGGTAGTTCGCCGCGAAGATGCCGTATTGCATCGCGAGGTAGAGACAGGTCGGCGTCTTGCCGGATCGAGACACGCCGACGAGGATCACATCTGCTCGAGAGTAATCCCGCTGCGAGCCATCGTCGTTGGCCAACGCATAGTTGGTGGCGTCGATACGCGCGGCATAATGGACCGCGTCGGCTATACCGTGTGCGCGACCGGAACGATGTGTCGAACGCGTACCGAGCTCGTGCTCCATAGGCCCTACGAAGGCTTCGAAAAAATCCAGAAACAAGGCATTGCTGCCACGCAGTACTTCGCGCAAGTCATCCTGCACCAAGGTACTGAAAACAATAGGCCTCTGACCGCTCTCGGCACCCGCAGAATCGATACGCCGTACCGCCTCTTCTGCCTTGTCAAGGGTCGACACAAATGGCAAAGTCACGGCCCGAATTTCTTGGCCTTCGAACTGCGTCAACAAACTGTGACCCATGGTCTCAGCGGTGACTCCCGTTTGATCCGAAACAAAGAAGACGATCCTGCCCGCCACCTGTTTTTCTCCCCAATTCCCACTGCCCCCGTCGCGAGTGTTCCATCGACGTCGGCAGCAGACAAGGTGAATTTCCATGACTGAAGTCGTGATCCCCTTTGAACGCCTCGGCATGCACGATGTGGAGATCGTCGGTGGCAAGAACGCCTCCATCGGCGAAATGATCGGCTCACTATCGCGCCTAGGTGTGAAAGTGCCCGGCGGGTTCGCGACCACCGCGGCGGCATATCGCGCGACGCTCGCCCACGAGGGTCTCGATGAGCGCATCAGGAAGGCACTCGCTGACCTCGATGTCGAAGATGTCGTGAAGCTCGCCGAGATCGGCGCGCAAATCCGCAACTGGATTCTGGCGGCACCGCTGCCGCCCGCTCTCGAGCAAGCCGTTCGGGAGGGGTATCGTCGTTTTGGTGCCAACGCTGCTGTAGCGGTGCGCTCCTCGGCCACGGCAGAAGATCTGCCCGAAGCATCGTTCGCCGGCCAGCAGGAGACCTTCCTCAACGTGCAGGGCGAACAAGCCGTGCTCGAAGCGATGCGGCACGTCTTCGCCTCACTCTTCAACGATCGTGCGATCGCCTATCGAGTTCATCAGGGATTCGACCACTCGCAAGTGGCCTTGTCGGCTGGCATCCAGCAAATGGTGCGCTCGGATCTCGGCGCCAGTGGCGTCATGTTCACTCTCGACACTGACTCGGGCTTTCGAGATGTGGTGTTCGTAACGGCGTCCTACGGTCTAGGTGAAACGGTCGTCCAGGGCGCAGTGAACCCCGACGAGTTCTATCTCTACAAGCCTGCACTGCGCGCCGGACGACGTGCGGTTCTTCGTCGCAACCTCGGGGCGAAGGCCATCAAGATGGTCTACGGCGCGCCGGGCTCGAAAGAACGCGTGCGCACGGTCGATGTCGCCATGCCCGATCGGCAGCGCTTTTGCTTGGATGAGCAGGATCTCGTCACCCTCGCCAAGCAGGCGCTCATCATCGAAGAGCACTACGGCAGGCCGATGGATATCGAGTGGGGCAAAGACGGCAGCACGGGTGAGATTTTCATCCTGCAGGCACGCCCGGAGACCGTGCAGAGCCGAACAGGCCGTACGATCCAACGCTACACGCTGAGCAAACGTTCAAAAATTCTCGCCGAGGGTCGCAGCATCGGCCAGCGAATCGGCGCTGGGCCTGCGCGGGTGATCAGCGATGTCTCGCAGATGGCCCGCGTGCAGCCCGGAGATGTACTGGTTGCAGACATGACCGATCCGGACTGGGAGCCGGTGATGAAGCGTGCTTCGGCCATCGTCACCAACCGCGGCGGGCGTACCTGTCACGCAGCAATCATTGCGCGCGAACTCGGCATCCCCGCCGTCGTCGGCTGCGGCGACGCTACAACGGCCATCCGTGAAGGCACGGCCGTGACGGTCTCCTGCGCCGAAGGCGACACGGGCTTCGTCTACGAAGGCGCGCTCGATTTCGAACGTAAACAGATCGAACTCGACGGACTACCGCCCTCACCCGTAAAGATCATGATGAACGTCGGCAATCCCGACCGGGCCTTCGACTTCGCGAGCATCCCGAACCGGGGCGTGGGTCTCGCTCGACTCGAGTTCATCATCAACCGGATGATCGGCGTGCACCCGCGCGCGCTATTGGAGTTCGATCGTCTCGATGTCGCCTTGAAGAGCGAAATCGAGGCGCAGATGGCCGGCTACACGGATCCCGTCGGTTTCTACGTCGACAAACTGTCAGAGGGCATCTCGCAAATCGCGGCGGCGTTCTCGCCTGAGCCCGTCATCGTGCGCTTGTCGGACTTCAAATCAAATGAATACGCCAACCTCATCGGTGGACGTCTCTACGAGCCGCACGAAGAAAACCCGATGATCGGCTTTCGTGGTGCGGCGCGCTACGTCGATCAGTCGTTCCGTCCTTGCTTCGAGCTCGAGTGCCGTGCATTGCGCCGCGTTCGCGAGGAAATGGGGCTCACGAACGTTTGGATCATGGTTCCGTTCGTACGCACGGTCGCTGAGGCCGCGAAAGTCACCGAACTGCTTGCAGCCAATGGCCTGAAGCGTGGCGAGAACGACCTCAAGATCATCATGATGTGCGAGCTGCCCTCCAACGCTGTGCTCGCCGAGCGCTTCCTCGAATATTTTGACGGCATGTCGATCGGTTCGAACGACATGACCCAGTTGACGCTTGGTGTCGATCGCGACTCAGGCATCGTCGCCAATCACTTCGACGAGCGCGACG
>CAIVYV010000347.1 GCA_903910215.1 uncultured Pseudomonadota bacterium | reverse complement strand
GAAGCTGGGGAGCTGCTTCTGAATCCGGCTCGTGGCTTTTGGCCCGCAGTACTTGTCGTTCTGCCCTGGTCGATCAGGCCAAGGTTGCCTTAGCGCCCCCCGCGACGATACCGCGCGCCCGAGTTCCGAAAACGGAGCAAAAAGGAATTCTTGCAACTGCCCGGGCTCGAAGTCGGTCACCGGCCGCGACCATCATCCAAACGCCATCAGCCTTTGGCTCGCCGGCGGCAGCATCAAAGGCGGCCATGTTATCGGCAAAACTGACGACATTGCTTGGAATGTCGCGGAGGATCCCGTGCATGTGCTCGATCTCCACGTGTTAATTCTGCATCTATTCGGCTTCGAAGACACGCGGCTCACTTACCGTCTTCAAGGCCGCGACTACCGCCTGACAGATTTCGTCGGCAGAGTCTTGCCACAGCTCTTTGCATGATGTCCGAGGAGCCCGCCGGCGCCAGCCTTACGCTGGTCGCTCCGGGCATCACCTATCAATTCCAAAAGCGAACGGTTTGGTCGCTGTCATTCCGATCGAATCCGCAATAGAATAGGGGCTTTCGCACCCTGTCGATTTCAATGGATCGGCCCAACTCGTTTTTGACTCGGAGTATATGCCAAGCACTTCATTACATAACTTACCCTCTTCTTGTTTTGATCTCATCGTTATTGGGGGTGGCCCAGCGGGAATCAACGGCGCGATCGCCGCAGGGATTCTCGGAAAGCAGGTCCTTCTTGTAGAGAAAGAGGCTGTGGTCGGTGGAGCGGGGATCAACACAGGTACGATTCCGAGCAAGACGCTACGAGAAACGGCGCTAGTTCTATCTGGTGGTCGATCGCGAAAATTATTTGGTATCGATCTATCGCTGAGACGCGAAGCCACTATCGCCGACTTTATGTGTCATGAAAGGCGAGTTAAGTCTCAAGAGAGACAGCGATCTGAGGGGGACCTGAGTCTCCGTCGGGTAACCGTTATCCAGGGCAGCGCAAGTTTTGTCGATTCGCATTTGATCCGCGTCGTTGATGCAAGTGGCGTCGAGGCACTTTATCGGGGCGAGAAAATACTCATTGCCACAGGGTCTTCACCACTTCGTCCCCCCGAATTTCATTTTGAAGATGATCGAATTCACGATTCCAACGAGATTCTCGAACTGAAGTCGTTGCCGAAGAAGCTAGTAGTCATTGGGGCTGGCGTTATCGGTTGCGAGTACGCAGGTACCTTTGCGGCTCTGGGTACGGAGGTCCATTTGGTCGATGGTCGTGACACCTTACTTCCATTCCTTGATCGCGAAATCTCCCAAGGGCTCGCGGCGGCCATGATCGAAAACGGCATTCAGTTTCACTGGAAGGCGAAAGTCTTGGAGTGCGACTTATCGATCGGTGAAAAAGTAGTCATCCAGCTTTCAACGGGAGCCACCATCGAGTGCGATGGAGTCTTGGTTTGCGCGGGGCGAAGTAGCAACACTGAGAATCTTAACGTTTCTGCAGCAGGTCTCACTTTAGGCCAGCGTGGACTTATCCAAGTGGGACTGAGCTACCAATCGACTGAGGTGCCACACATCTATGCCGCGGGTGACGTCATCGGTGCGCCAGCCCTTGCTGCGACCGGAATCGAACAGGCTCGCGTAGCCGTTCACCATGCCTTCAATGAACCTTTGGCTAGCGGACTTTCTAGGCTGTTGCCGACCGGAATCTATACGATTCCAGAGTCAAGTTTCGTCGGGGAGACAGAGCAGTCGCTGATGGAGAAGCGGATACCATATATCGTTGGACGTTGCCGGTACGAAGATATTCCCCGAGGCAACATTATCGGTGATCATCAGGGAT
>CAIVYV010000346.1 GCA_903910215.1 uncultured Pseudomonadota bacterium | reverse complement strand
TGGGCGACTCTACAAGAGCTTCTTCGCCGACACGCCGGCGATGGACGCCTGGTTTCGCGATGTCACTCCGATCGATGTGATCGAGCGCATGCAGATCGGCGCGCGTCCAATCATTCGTGAGGGTTTCGAAGGGCTTGCCGGGTTGCGGGCCGTACCCTGGGTCTTTGCGTGGACGCAGAACCGGATGATGCTGCCAGGGTGGCTCGGAGCTGGTCTCGGGTTGAAGACGATCATCGACAACTTCGGCTTGGTGGAAGTCCGGACGAGCTATCGAGCTTGGCCTTTTCTGCGTCGCCTGCTCGATGACATCGAGGTCATGCTAGCGCGTAGCGATCTCGACATTTCTCGTCACTATCTGGGCTTGCATGCTGCATCGCCGAATTTTTTCGAACAGGTTCTCG
Organism: uncultured Pseudomonadota bacterium; assembly: GCA_903910215.1. Classification (GTDB taxonomy): domain Bacteria; phylum Pseudomonadota; class Gammaproteobacteria; order Steroidobacterales; family Steroidobacteraceae; genus UBA964. Next base: position 2,172 of record CAIVYV010000346.1, on the reverse strand, counting down.
ACGAGCGGCGGTTAGCGGTCGCGGCTATTCTGGCAATCAAAGATCAGCAGGATTTGCTCGATGCAGACCGGACCGCGCAGCGCGGATTGCAGTTGCGCAATCCGTATGTCGATCCGATGAACCTGATGCAGGTTGATTTGTTGCGTCGATGGCGCCAGAGTGGTCGTGAGGATCAGGATTTGTTCGAGGCGCTGCTCGCGAGCGTGGGTGGTATTGCCCTTGGACTACAAAACACAGGGTGAGTGCCGTATGACGAAGTGGATGTTTCCAGTCGTGGCAGTCAGCGCCGTGTGTGCTACATGGCTTCCCGTTGCGCTGCCTTCGCAGCCTCAGGTGGATATTGAGTGGGTGCGTGCGTCGCAGGGTCGCAATCTCGTTCAGGTTCCAAACGATGCGAGCGGTTCGCGTTTTTCCCTCGATGCACTCACGGGCTCAGGTCCCGTCGATGCGCCGCGTGTCCAAGTCAGTTGGCGTAGCGGCGACAAACAGGAGTGGCGCTTGCTAGCTGCTCCGTTGTCACTCTCTGGAAGCAGTGTCAGTTCCGACCCGATCGATTTTCAGGGGCAGCGATTCTCGACCGGTCCCGTGTCGGCGCGCTACCAGTTCAATTCTTGGCGGGCGACGTGGCGCTACCGATGGATCGATCGAGAGGATCTCGTCGTCAAGGTTGGTGCGACGGCAAAAATTCGTGATGCCAGCATTCGCTTGAAGTCCGGTAGCCTCGAGGCGAGCAAAGACGACACCGGTTTCGTACCCTTGCTGCATCTCGCCTTGGAGCGACCTTTGTCGGCGCAGTGGCGCCTCGAAGCGGATGTCGATGCTCTGGCGGGTGGCCCAGGCTATGCGGTCGATGCCGGCGTGCGCTTCGCGCGGGACTTTTCGTCGGGCTGGAGTGTGCACGCCGGTGCGCGCTACCTCGATGGTGGAGCCGATAATGACGAGGTCTATGCGTTCGCGGATTTTACGAGCGTCACCCTTGGGGTGACTTGGCGTTCTCGCTGAGATCTTCGTTCGGCGGTAGGGGATCTTCCTCGAGTGCGGCCCGAGCCGATTCGTCCATGTCGTCGAACTGACCGCGATTGACGGCCCAAAAAAACGCCCAGATGGCGGCCGCCAGAAACAGAATGGATAGCGGTATCAAAAGATAAATGCTCTGCAACATCAGGCAGCTCCGCTGGTGGGTTCGACGTCCCCCCGCTTTCAGTAGCGGTTTGATCTAGAGCCGTTCGGGCATTGTAACGGCCTTTTGGGCCAACTTTTTTGCGTAAGAGGCGGGCGTCAGCCCGCCGAGCCTTTTCTTCGGTCTTTGCTCGTTGTAATCGCGCCTCCATTTCTCGATGACCGTTCTCGTGTGAGCCAGACTGGTGAACCAGTGTTCATTCAAGCACTCGTCACGGAAGCGCCCGTTGAAGCTTTCAACATAAGCGTTCTGGTTTGGCTTGCCAGGCTCTATCAACTTCAACGCGACGCCATTTCGAAAAGACCAGTTAAGCATCGCCTTACCGATAAACTCCGGGCCATTATCACTTCGAATAACCAAGGGCTTTCCACGCTTAGCACAGATCTCATCGAGCACTCGAGTGAGATGGCTCCCGCCCATACTGCTCTCCGTGACGATAGCTACCGACTCGTGCGTTGCATCGTCAACGATCACCAGAGACTTCGGAGATCTTCCACTAGCAATTCGATCGAAGACGAAATCCATCGACCAGACCTCATTCGGCGCACCTGGACGGATCAGCGGTTGACGCTCGGACAGCGGAATCTTCTTCCGTTGTCGCCGGCACACTTGTAACTTCTCAAGTCGATACAGTCGCTCGACACGCTTGTAGTTGACGTTTTCGCCGGCCTGACGGAGTTTCAGGTAAATCATCTGTACCCCGTAGCGTCGATAACGTTGCGCCAGCGATACGATCTGGGCGCGCAGTTCGATGTTGTTGTCCGGCCTTGTGCGATAACGAAGTGCACTAGCGCTCATTCCTGCGATCGACAGTGCGCGGCGCTCCGACAATCCCTTCGTTTGTATCCACCGCACGAGCTCCCGACGAAGCGGTGCGGTCACCATTTTTTTCTAAGCGCCTCTTTCGTCACCTCGTTCTCTAACATGGCGTCCGCTAGGAGCTTCTTGAGCCTGGTGTTCTCGATCTCCAGCGCCTTGAGCTTTTTGGCGTC
>CAIVYV010000345.1 GCA_903910215.1 uncultured Pseudomonadota bacterium | reverse complement strand
GCTTAAGCCGCCGGTGGTGCTGCCTCGGCGAGCAGCATGTCTACCGTTTTCTCGAATTCATCGACGAGCTTTTCGTAGTGCACGCCGGTAGCAGGACCCGAAAAACCGGCGTGGATCTTGCGTACCTTGCCGCTGCGATCAACGAAGATCGTGGTTGGGAACGCAAAAACCCCGTTCAGTTGCGGCAGCTTTGATGCTGCGTCGTCTTTGTCGGAGATGCCGGCGATCAACGTGGTGTACTCGATCTTGTAGCGATCGCGGAATCGGTAGACGGCTTCAGCCGCCTGCGGGAAATCGCCGAACTGTTCGAACATCAGTGAGACAACTTCGAACCCTTGCGATCGCTTGCGTCGGTGCAGATCTGCGAGGAAAGCCGCTTCGTCGTGGCAATTCGGACACCAGCTGCCCGCTAGTGCAACGACGATCACTTTGCCTCGAAAGAACGAGTTGTTCAGAGAAATCGAGCTGCCGCCAAGATCTGGAAATGTGAAGTCGAGTTTTTCTGCGCCTCCGACCAAGGCGGTCTTTTCGGCGGCGTTGCCGAGCGAGGCAGTCTCATCGCGCTTACCAGTGAACTTTTCGGTATGTGCCGTGCCCGACCAGAACTGACCCTCGAGCGAACCGTCTTCTTTGACGGTCGCGTGATACAGAAAGACATGCCCGCCGTCGAACTTGGATAAGCGCAGTTGGTCGCCGCGCAGTTCGCCTGCAATGAATCGATGGTCACCCGTCGGCGTCATCACCGTGCCGGTGACGATGGCGTCACGTTGTTTGAATTCGGCGACCGCTGGATAGGTTTTATCGCCATCCACAAATTGCCACGCCCATCGGCCGGTGAGTTCCGCCGCCGGGGCTGTGAGCGACTCTTTTGGCGCCGTGAAACGCCAATCTTCGCCGTATTTTGCCGTAAGTGGGATGACCTGCGGTTTGCCGCCGCTTTTGATCATCGTGAGCGTGCCTTCGAGTGAATCTTCTTTGAATGATGCCTCGATGCGATTCTCGTAGCCCGGCATGCGCAGTGTGATCCGCCCGCCCTCGATCTTGATTTCGTCGATTCGCACTCGATCATCGCCGTTGATGAGAATGGCATGACGACGACCTTGATCGGTCGCAAATTCGAGACCAAACGGCAATTCACCGCCTGGCACTTGCAATACGGCACGCCACAGACCATCACGAGGGGCATCGACAGCGCCACCGCCGCCACTACAGCCGAGGATGCCGAGTGCGAGCAGACCGGGGAAAGCCCTTAAGGGGTGAAACGGCTTGATGTTCATGCGCCAATTATAGGTAATGCGTTACGTTAGGATGCAGATATGGATGCGCTCTCCCCCGAATTTTGGCCTCTAGTGTTCGTCGGTTTCCTGGCGCAATTGATCGATGGCGCCATGGGGATGGCCTACGGCGTATCCGCAAGCGCGTTTCTCACGACGATGGGGCATCCACCTGCGTTCGTCAGTGCGACAGTCCACGCTGCTGAAGTCGTGACCACCGGTGCATCGGGCCTCTCGCATGCGTGGTTTCGGAATCTCGACCGCAGCATTTTCATCAAGCTCGTGTTGCCGGGCATGGTCGGTGGTGCGGCGGGCGCTTATTTGCTGAGCTCTCTCGATGGGAATCTGCTGCGCCCGTTCGTCTTTGCCTATCTTCTCGTCATGGGCGTGCTTTTGTTGCGTCGTGCCTCGCGTCGCACCGAACCCGAACTCGCGCGCGCACCGAGTCACGCGCTCGGCGGTGCGGCAGGCTTTCTCGACGCCATCGGCGGTGGCGGATGGGGGATGGTCACGACGCCATCGCTGATCGCGCGTGGCGTGCCACCCCGCTATGCGGTCGGAACGTCGAATGCCGCCGAGTTTTTCGTGACGCTCGCCATCTCGATCACCTTTTTGTTCACATTCGATTGGCGTCGTTTCGACTTGGTCATCGCGCTATTGGGCGGCGGAGTCATCGCGGCGCCTTTCGGCGCGTGGATCGCCAAGCACGTTCCTCCGCGTATCGCCATGACCGCCATCGGTCTGATGGTGATGGGGTTATCCGCCTACGGACTTTTCAACTGGTGGTTATCGAGTCACACTTGAGCGGCAGTTCTTGACGCCTGTTTGGCCTGACAGCGATACTCCGACGCGTATGTTCGCTGCCTCGCAAACCAAATTGATTGCCCGCCGCTGGTGGGGTTGGCGCCGCTCCTGACGGAGAGGGCGCGGGGCGCTGTCGACCTAAAAATCCAAAGAGGATGAGCCACCCGAACCCATCTCCGGACACAGCCGGGATGGGTTTTTGCGTTTATGAAACCACCATTCGACATAGCCGGTGATCTGGATACGCCCGTATCGGCGTTCCTGAAGCTGCGCGCCTTCAACCCGACTTTCTTGCTCGAGAGCGTGGAGGGGGGCGAACGACTTGCGCGCTATTCCTTCATTGGTTTCGGCGACACGAATTTCGCCATTCGTCTCGTTGCCGATGGCTTCAAGCAGGGAACTCAGTCGCTGTCTGTGCCGCGCGACCAGCAAGAGTTGCTGGCTGCATTGCGACTCGCGCTCTCGAAAGCACCACGACCGACCGCTCCTGGGGCGGGTCCCGACTTTCCCTTAGCGGGCGGCTTGGTGGGCTACGCGTCTTACGATGTCGTTCGATTCTTTGAACGCTTGCCGCCGTTTACATCCGATCCAGCCGGCGTGCCAGATTTGCACTACGTTGCACCGGGTTCATTACTCGTATTCGATCATTTGACTCGCGGTATCGCCTTGCTGCATTCGGGCAGTGAGGCTGAACGCCAATCTTTGCGTCGTGAAATCATTCTCGCGCTGCGCGGGGGTGTTCCGTTGCCAACCGCGCGCGGGAAGTTCAGTGCGCCGGTAGCTTCGATGTCGCAGAGCGAATTTCTGGGCAAGGTGGGCCGCACGCAGGAGTACATCGCTGCAGGCGATGTCTACCAACTCGTGTTGTCAGTGCGTTTCGCAGGGCGACACGATGTCGATCCGTTTGAAGCCTATCGTGCACTGCGCCTTATCAACCCGTCGCCGTATATGTATTACTGCGCTCTCGGCGACATCACTGTCGTCGGCTCTTCGCCCGAAGCGTTGGTGAAACTCTCGCATGGACAAGCGCAGTTGCGACCGATCGCAGGAACCCGACCGCGATCGGCAGATGATGTCATCGATCGCGAGCG
>CAIVYV010000344.1 GCA_903910215.1 uncultured Pseudomonadota bacterium | reverse complement strand
GCTGCCCCGAAGAATGCATTGCCAGCTGCCGTGATGATCGATCGACCTTCGTCATCGAGTTCGATGTCGTCACCGAAGATCGCTTGTACCCAGGGCGTCACATCCGCAGGCAGAATGAGATTGGCCTGCACGACCTGTGCGAAAGCTCGCCATGCGTCGTCTGCGACTTGCTCAGGCTTATGAGCACCTAACCAAACACACGCTTCATCCAACGTGAGGTGATGCACGGCATCGCGCTGCCACACCTCGAGCTGCACCGGATCGAAACGCGCGGGCGAACGCACCAGATGCGTCGGGTTGAACCCTCGCGCGAGCTCATCAAGAGTCTGCAGACCGTGCAACTCAGTCGAGTGCCCGAGACGAAAGAGATGATTGACGAGCGCGAGCGGGAGATACCCCTCCTGCTTCAGTCTCTTCAGCGACTTGGCACCATGGCGCTTCGAGAGCGGCGAACCATCCGCACTCGTGATCAAAGAAATATGACCATATGCAGGTGCGGGCAGACCCAAAGCCTCGGCAATCATGAGCTGGCGTGGCGTGTTCGACAGATGATCCTCACCGCGGAGAACGACCGTCACACCACTCAAGGCATCATCGACGATGTTCGAGAAAAAGAACGCCGCCGAACGATCGGCACGTTGCACGATGAAATCACCGATGTCCGCACACTCGAAGCGCTGCTCGCCGTGCACAAGGTCGAGGAATTCGACGCGCCCGCTGTCGGGCACCTTGAAGCGCAGGGTGGGCTTGCGACCCTCGGCGATTTTCGCGGCGCGCTGATTTTCATCGAGATGCCGGCAAGTGCCCGCATAGCGCGGCGGCTTGCCCGAGGCGAGCTGGGTCTTGCGACTGATCTCAATTTCGAGCGACGTGCAGTAGCAAGGATAGACCCGCCCTACTGACGCCAATCGATCGAGCGCCTGACGATAAACGTCGCCACGCTTGGACTGCTCGACGATCTCGCCATCCCACGCGAGTCCGAGCCACTGCAGATCGTCCTTCAATTGCGCCGTGAACTCGGCCTTGCTGCGCTCGGCGTCCGTATCTTCGATGCGCAGCAGGAAGCGACCACCATCGCGTCGCGCGAGCAGCCAATTGAAGAGCGCCGTTCGCGCATTGCCCAAATGCAGTTCGCCGCTCGGACTCGGGGCGAAACGGGTGGTCGTCGTCATCTCTTGGGGTAATCCAATCAGGCTGCTCGCAGGAGGAACTCAACTTTAACAGCATCGAAGGGAAAGACGATTTTTCCTGACTCATCGCGCTGCAAAACCCCTGCCTGAAGCAAGGCATGGACATCGCCATGGACCGCCTTCACGTCGCGATGCACTCGGCGAGCGACTTCACGGATCGACAAGGCGCCTGCACCACAGAGCGACTTGATCAGCTCCCACCGCTTTAGGGTGAGAACTGCCCAAAGCAACTCGGGCGTGGCGAAGCTGATGCGCGCCTCGCGCTCTGCTTTACCGCTTTTGGCCGCTTTGGCGATTTCGGCGAACGTATCGGCCATCGATTTGACATCAAGAATCACGGTTCGCACTGTTCCACCTCCTGATGTCGTTACGAAAATCGTCCATCAGCTTTTCGAGATCCCGAAAAACATACTCGCGCTCCCGCCCTTCCGTATGCCGATGGTCACCCTTGCCTCGCTCGTTGTCGTATCGGATTACGCAATTACCCCTAACTACATAAGCGAGCCGATACTTGAAACGATGCTCCGACGGAGGGAGCGGGCGCGGCAATCGCCAAATCACAACTTCGATGAACGCATCTTCGGCCACTACCTCGCGGCGATTGACCAGCTGGGTCGAAGCCATGTTGTACAACATACCAACACCACGCATTGTTGGCAACAACTCCAACATTGAAAAAGAGACAAGGCAAGACGCATTTCTTTATGATTTCACCTTGTGCGCCACCTCTTCGTCTCAGACCTGCATCT